>JBAZZY010000001.1:300000-430163 GCA_041658565.1 Actinomycetota bacterium
GGAGGAGGGCTTCCGCATGCCCGCCTGCGCCCAACGTGCAGTCGACACAGACGCGTTCGCCTGGTTCGGGCACCGCATAGGCCACCGCCTGCGCTTGAAGGACCGGGACATGGAATTCACGCACGCATCACGCCTTTCACCTGGACGCGACCAGCCGGACGACGACGGCACCAAGGCCGAGGTAGATCCCAAGGCTCGAAGCAGTAAGCGCGAGCAGATAGATGCTGTCTTTGAGCTCGCGAACCGGAGCCCAACTGTCCTCTGCGACCCTGGCCACCGCGCCGATCTGCTGTGCTGCCTGCATCGTCTCCGCTCCTGTCAGAAGGGCAGGTCCGGGTGCGCGTCCGCGATCTCGGAGAACTCGCGCTCGGCCGGCGCCATGTGCTGCCGCCACCGCTCGGCGTCCCAGACCTCGAGTCGGGAACCCACGCCCGAGACCGTCACATCCCGATCAAGACCCGCATACGCCCGCAACTGCTCCGGAATCAGGACCCGCCCCTGCCGGTCCGGAACTTGTTCGATTGCCCCTGAGAAGATGACTCGCGCGGCATCGCGGGCCTGCTGGCTCGAAAGCGGCAGTTCGCTCAACTTCTTGGCCACCGTCGCCCACTCGCTCGTCGGGAACACCGAAAGACAACCGTTGCGTCCCTTGGTGATGACACAACCGGCCGCAAGCTCGGCGCGAAACCGAGAAGGCAGGATGACCCTGCCTTTTGCGTCAAGCGAGTGCTGGTACTCCCCCAGGAACACTTTTCCCTCTACCTTCCACCACTTGGCGCCACTCTACGCCACCGGCGGGAACGATGTCAACGCACTTGGAAGAGGGATCTTGGTCACTCTAGATCAAGATTGTTGCTTGTTGTTGCATCTGGGGAGAATGGGGCAAAAAAGCACAAGGGAGTCCCGCCGGATGCGGAGTCAGGCGCGCGCGCCGTGAAGCGAGAGTTCGCGCGTGATCGAAGTCAGGTACGGCTCCCATTTCGGGTCGATCCGACCCACCGCGACGATGATCCACACCGTTTCTCGCGGTGCCCCCGGCTTGCATCGCAAACGCATCCCCACCTCGTGGGGCAAGCGATTCTCTTTTCGGGCATTGCAGGACCGGCACGACGCCACCACGTTCTCCCAGGTGTGCGGACCCCCGAGGGATCGAGGGAACACGTGGTCGACGTTCTCCGCCGGTTCACCGCAGTACTGACAGCGGAAGCCGTCTCGCACGAACACAGCGCGACGCGAAAGGGTGGCGCGTGCCCGATAGGGCACCTTGACGAAGTACTTGAGTCGCACGACCGACGGTATGGGGACCGTCATATGCTCGGAGTGAAACGCCCCTCCGTCTTCGTGAACAAGCTCAGCCTTGTGCTTGAGGACGAGCACCAACGCCCGCCTCGCGCTAACGACGCACAGAGGCTCGTAGGTTGCGTTGAGAACAAGTGCTCTCCCCAACGGGGTCCTCCCCACGCTTCCGCATGGTTGTCCCGAGTATAAAGGACCGACCGACGCGGTGGCGCGCGCGCTACGGAAGGACTACGCCCGGCGACGACGGCGACGCGTGGGTTCCATTTCGTCTCGCAAGTCGTTCTCAGCCATGCGCAGCGCACGAATGAACTGGTCCCGGTCGCGCTGGAATTCGCTAACGCTGCCGTTGAGATCCCCGGCGAGACGGTCTATCGCGACGAAGAACGTCATCTGACCATGACGCAGCGCGTCGAGGATCTCCCCGTCGTCCTTGCATATCTTGAAGATGCTGCGACCGTCGGTCACCAGCTTCACTTCGGACAACTGCGCGTCGAAGTGAGCATGGTCGCGCAGGAATTCGAAAGCACGGCGAACACGCTGCAGCGACATACCGCCGTCGAGCAGCGACTTCACAACCTTCAGCGCGACCAGGTCGCGGAAGGAATACGCACGTCGAACTCCGGAGCGGCCACCCGTCGAACGAACCGACGGGCTGACGAGCCCGATCTTGTCCCAGTAGCGCAGTTGGTTCCCGGTGATGCCTGTGAAACGAGCGGTCTGGAAAGAGCTAAAACCATCCTCTGACATAGGTCCTCACGCGTTGGAAGAAGGGTCCGTCCGCCAAGAGGGGAAGGGTCATGTTCTACGGCACACAGGTACATCAGTGCAAGACGCGGATGACGGATTTCTCAAGAAAGTATCGCGATTGTGTCGTTCAGCGCCCATCGCCGCGCTCGAAGCGCTTGCGCCAGTGCTCTTCCGCCTTGCCGAACCACTTCAGCGCGTCGGCTCCGCCGCCGCTCAGTCCCCCGATGTCCTTCGACGCACGCGCAAACGCGACGACCGACGCAAGCATGACCGCGAAACCCAAGAGACCGAATGCCAGCAGCCAGTCAGCACCGCCGAGACCGGCGAGCAGCCCCACAAGCAACAACAAGAGGCCGACGCCGAACCCGTAGGCCGCACGCTTGACGCGCCGCACGGCTACGCCCCGCGGCGTTGCGACCGCGGTAGTTCGTGCGAACTTTGGGTCCTCTGCGACGAGCCTGCGCTCGATCTCGTCGAGAATCCTTTGTTCGTGATCCGAAAGCGGCATCGTCAACGACTCTCCCACCTGCCTCAAGCCTTAATTATAGGTTGGCGTGCGATGGCCGAACAAGAGACGGAATTAGCGCCCATGGAAATCGGGCGCGCGCTTCTGCACGCGAGCCATGACGGCCTCCGCGAAGTCGGCGGAGAACAGGATGGAACGCTGGGCCTGCACCTCACGGTCCAACCCCGTCGACACCGAGACGTCGAACGACTGGTTGGCGAGTCGTTTGATCGCGGCGATGGCCAACGGCGGACCCGCCGCGAGGTCGGCGGCCCAATCAATGGCGACGGACAAGTGCTCGCCGGCGAGAGATGCTCGCTCCGCCAGTCCGATGGCCGCAGCCTCGGCCGCCCCCACGCGTCGCGCGGTCATGGCGAGGTCCTTCGCCCTACCCAGACCGATTAGACGAGGCAAACGAACCGTTCCCCCGAGGTCGGGAATCAAGCCCCATCGGACCTCCATCACGCTGAACTCCGCATCCGCCCCCGCGACCCGGAAGTCGCACGCAATGGCCAGTTGAAGCCCTGCGCCGAACGCCGGCCCGCCCACGGCAGCGATGACGGGCTTCGGAATCTCCTCGAAGACCGAGAAGGATCGCTGCAACGCGGCGATGTCGATTGTCCCTGGGTCGGAATTTCCCCCCTGGGTGAATATCGTCGTGTCGATTCCACTTGAGAAAGCAGGCCCATTGCCGGTCACAACGACGGCGCGCACGTCCTCGTCGGCGCCCGCCCTTCGTCCGGCGTCCAGGAGTCCTTCGAACACTTCGGCGTCCATGGCGTTGCGCACCTCGGGACGGTCGATCGTCACGACCGCAACGCGACCGTTTATCTCATATCGAACTTTCCGACTCACGTTCTCTCCCCTCCTTGCTCTCCCGGCCCTTGAGGGAACCGACGCGGCCGCGGCTCGGATACGGCTGCGCGTTCAACCGCGTCACGACCGTAGCGACCACGAAGTCGATCCATCGCCGCGTCTGCTTCTCGCCACCGGTCCGGACGTTCACCTAATCGGAGCTGCTCGGGTCCGTGACCGGTCACCAGGCCGGTCGCGGCAACTCCGAGCAGTCGGATTCGGGCACGGTGCAGGCGCATCTCCTCGTACAGCTCACGCGCAGCCTCGTACAACCTCGCCGCCACGTCGGTTGGGGCCGGAAGCGTACGCGAGCGAGTCACAGTTCGGAAATCCGAGAAGCGAACTTTGATGGTCACCGTTCGCGCCGAGACTCCCGTGGCGCGCAGACGACCGGAGACCTTGTCGGCCAGCCGGAGCAGCTCTCTTCGCACGTCCTCGGGTGCGTCCAGATCGCGGCCGAAGGTCTGTTCCGCGGAGACCTGTTTGGACGGTTCATGCGGCACGACCGGCCGATCGTCCTCGCCACTCGCCATTCGCAACAGGTGCGCCGCGGGAGAATGGCCGAACGCACGCTCGAGCACACCGTCGGGCAGTGCCAACAGGTCCGAGACGAAGCGCACACCCAACCGGTCGAGCGCAGCGGCAGTCTGCTCTCCGACACCCCACAACTCGGTGACGGGCAAGGGGTCGAGGAACTCACGCACTCGGTCGCAAGGAACGTGGACGATTCCGTCGGGCTTAGCGCGACGGCTTGCAATCTTTGCCAGCAGTTTGTTGGACGCGACCCCGACGGAGCAGGCTAGGCGACGCTCCTTTCGGACGCGCGCGCGCACGCGCGCTGCGACCTGAACGGGCTCACCGAACAATCTCTGGGATCCTGCGACGTCGAGGAAAGCCTCGTCCATGGACGCCGACTCGACCAGTGGCGTGAAGGACAGAAAGATCTCATGAATCGCCTTGGACTCCCGGCGATAGAGCGCGAAGTCGGGCGGGACGATCACTAAGTCCGGGCACAGACGCCGCGCGCGCATCGCCGGCATCGCCGAACGCACTCCGAAGGCGCGCGCCTCGTACGAGGCGCTGGTGATCACACTGCGAGGTCCCCCACCACCGACAGCAACCGGCTTGCCCGTGAGCGAGGGGTCTTCCCGAACGGCGGCAGACGCGTAGAAGGCATCCATGTCCACGTGCAAGATCCGTTCGCTCGGGCGCTCCATATCCCCATCATGCTCCCGCGGAGCCTCCGCTGGCATGCCAGAGCTTGCGCGGCGCCGTCGCCGCAGGGGAATCGGCAGGGGTGCGCGCCGGCATCGGAATCGCGCGCGGGGCAGGCGCGCGCGGCACCGGTTCGGGCCTGCGGCCACGCGCGCGCGCGCTTCTGCGCCGCTCGGCATCGGCCGCCTCGATCTCGGCTACGCCTTCGGTCCACAGCGCTGCAGCGTCGAGCGATCCGTCACGATGCTCGCGCGCGAGCGCGGCTAAATCCCAGGCGCGCTCGCAGGTGATCGAGACCCCGCGCGCGCCGGTGCGGCGAACCCGTCCGCGCACCACCAACAGCCACGAGTGAAAGATCGTCCACGCGCACTGCTCCTGGACGCTTTCGAACACCGCCGTGTCGGTCAGTCCGGTGCCGTCGTCCAGGGTGAGAAAGATGATGCGCTGCCCTGAACGGACCGCCGGGGTCTGGGAAGCCACCTTGACGCCGGCGATCATCACGCGCTCGTCCTGGCGGCAGTCGAGAAGGTCGCGCGCGGCAGTCACCCCGAGGCTCGCGAGCGTCGGACGGTAGAACGAGATCACGTGACGGCTTGAGTCCATGCCGGTCACTTCGAGTTCTGCGCGCACCTTTTCGACGTCGGTGTACGGACGCAACCCCCACGAGGTCACCGGCTCCCGCAAGACAAACTCCTGCTGCGTCGGTTCGGGTCTCGGCCTACTCCCCTCCCACAGCCCCGCCACGTGCAGCAACAGGTCACGGCGTCCACCGAAGGCGTCGAGCGCGCCGGCGTGGATTAGCGCCTCCACCACGGGTCGCGACACCGATGTCCGCCGGCAAAAGTCGACCACGCCGGTGAACTCTCGCTCGCTGCGCGCTTGCAGGATCGACGCGATCTCGGCATCGTTGATTCCTTCGACGTGCATCAGACCTATCCGCACTCCCCACGCACTGCCTGCGCGCTCTACCGTGTATTCGCGTGCGGACGCACCAACGTCCAGAGGCTGGACCTCGACACCGTGGCGGCGCGCGTCGTCCAGGATCACCCTGCGGGGATACATCCCTGGTTCGTGCGTCAGCACTCCGACGGTAAACGCCGCCGGATGATGCGCCTTCAACCACGCCGATTGATAGGTCGGCACCGCGAAAGCTGCCGCGTGCGCCTTGCAGAACCCGAATGCGGCGAACGAAGACACCTGGTGCCACACAGGCTCGATCTCGCCTTCGCGCCATCCGTTGGCGCGCGCGCGCTCGAAGAACCACTCGCGAAGCGCGGGCAGGCGGTCCTCGCGCGCCAGTTCGCGCCGGACTTGGTCGGCCTTTCCGAGATCCTCTCCGGTCGCCGCTGCGATCGCGCGCATCACCTGCTCGTGGTACACCACGACGCCGAAGGTCTCCGCCAAGCACGCGCGCAAGGAGGGATGCGCGTACACCGGACGCGCCCATCCGTGACGGCGCGCGAGATACGGGCCGATCATGTCGCTTTGCACCGGGCCGGGACGAAACAGCGAGATCTCGACGATCAAGTCTCTCCAACGTTCCGGCTGCAGTTTTCCGAGCAACTCACGCTGGCCCGGCGACTCGATCTGAAAACAGCCGACCGTGCGCGAAGAACGAATGAGATCGAACGCTTCGGGATCCTCGCGAGGTATCGCATCGAGGTCGACGTCCTCGTCGCTCGTTCGTTTCACCTCCGCGACCGCCATGGTCATCGAGGACAACATTCGGATGCCGATCACGTCGAGTTTGAGCAACCCGAGCGCTTCGACATCGTCCTTGTCGAACTGAGACATCCGAAACCCGTTCGCGGAACGCTCCATTGGAGTGCGCGTCAGCAAATCGTCGGGCGCGATAAGGATTCCCGAGGGATGCAGCGCCAAATGCCTAGGAAATCCCGCGAGTCGTTCGACCACGTTGAACAACAACTCCATCTGTCCCGCGCGCAGCGACGATCGCTTCAGTTCGGGAAGGCGTTCGAGCGCAGCATGGATGCCCGAGGCGGAGATGTGCGGGAAGGACTTCGCGATGAGACCGACCTCGCTCTCGGGCAGGCCAAGCGCTTTGCCGACTTCGCGGATCCCGCCGCGCGCGCGGTAAGTGTCCACCATCGCAACGCACGCGACTCTTTCGGGCCGGAACGTGCGCAGGATGTCGCGGTAGACCTCCTCGCGGCGCGCGCTCTCTACGTCAAGGTCGATGTCGGGAAGTTCGTTCGAGCGATAGGGATTCATGAATCGCTCGAACACCAAGTTGTGCTCGATCGGATCCACCTCGCTGATCCCGGTGAGGTAGCAAATCAGGCTGCCTGCGGCCGACCCGCGACATGCGCTGCGAATCCCCATCTGCTTGATGCGGCGCACGATGTCGGCGACGGTGAGGAAGTACCCGGCGAAGCCCAGGCGCGCGCACATCCGCAACTCGGCATCCAGCGTCGCGCGCAACCGCGGCGACTCGCGCATTCCGCGGCGCGCGATGCCCTCGAAACAGTTCCTTGCGAGCAGTTCATTCAGCGAACGCTGCGGCAAGCCGCGCGGCATCGGATACGACGGCACCTGCACGCGACCGAGTTCCAGCGTGAAGTCGCACTCCTCGGCCACGCGCGCGGCTTCGGCGAGCAAGCCGGGCCGGTCGCCGAACAACGCCGCCATCTCTCGCGGGCTCTTCAACGTCGCTTCGTAGTTGGAGTTGTCGCGATGATGCTCAGAGAGAGGAACGAGTTTGCGCATCGCGTCGAGCACGTCGCCGAGGAACGCGTCGGCCGGAGTGAGAGCGCGCGCGCCCGTCGTCGCAACCGCGCGCAATCGCAGATCCTCGGCGAAAGCCGCCGCGCGCGCGGCAATCACATCGTCTCCCGGCTCGAGCCGGTTGCGGACTTCCACCAGCAACCGCCGGAACCCAAAGATCTCGAGCCAGTCGCGCACGCAGTCGCGCGCACCGTCGACGGAACGGCGCGCGATCAGACGCCCGGCGTCACTCTCGGGCCCGAGCATGCAGAAGAGCCCGTCGGAGTGCGCGCGCAGATCCTCTACCGTCGCGCACGGATCTGCGCGCTCACCACGATGGTGCGCGGCGGTAAGGATGCGGCAGAGGTTCTCGTACCCTTTGCGATCGCGTGCGAGCATCGTGACGACGAAGCGATCCTCGCGCGCAACCGCTTCGTCGTGCGCGGTCGTCAGACGCGCGCCGTAGATCGGTTTGATGTCGTACGCCGCACACGCTTGCGTGAAGCGCACAGCGCCGGCGAGTGAATCGCGATCGGTCAACGCGACCGCATTCATGCCGAGGTCGCGCGTACGCGCAGCGAGTTCGTCCAAACGAATCGCACCTTCGCGCAGCGAGTACACGGAGCGGACGGAAAGATGAGCAAACGGAGACGTCACGACAGATCAGTCCCAAACGCGAAGCATCGACCAGATCCCGGTGCGCATGTCGCGCGCCAGTTCGTACATGCCGTCGGAACCGCCGGAGCGCACCGCCGTCACCCGCACGACCTCGCGCGCGCGCCCGCCGGCCCAGGGCTTGTCGGTCGCGTCCGGAACCTCCCACCAACCGCCGGCCTCGCGCCATTTGTGCGACACCGCGCGCACCCGGTAATGGGCGCCACGCCATCGAAATGCCGTCGGTGACCCTTCGGATGACTCGACCTCGATGGGATCTGCGTAACGCTTGGACATCGATATGCCCGGCCACCCAGCGGCGTGCCGGCCCCCTTGTAGACTCGAACATATGTTCGAGTCCTGAACGATACGCCGCCGGTCGCGCGCGCGTCAAGCAGTTACAAGGAACCGTCCCATCTTCCTGGAAAACCCCCCGATTTCAGCATGGACCCACCCGAGGCGATTCGATCTACTGGGCCACATGGATACCGCACGAAAGGCGGAGACCCTCACCGAGGAACCGCTGATTGAGGCGATCGCCGACATCACCTCGGCCCTGGACCTCTCAGAAGTGCTCGCGCGCACCTTCGCCGGCGTGCGCAGCATCGCGCGCCCGTCCGGCATCGGGATCCAACTCGTCCAAGACGGAATGCTGGTGAGCACCGCATCCGATCCGCCATCGACCGAAGATGCCCCCATCGTCCACATTCCGATCGGCGAGGGAATGACGGGGATCGTCGCTGCAGACAACGAACCGCTCTACATCCCCGACATCTCCCGTGATCCTCGCGTACACGCGAACGGCGCCAGGAGCGCGCGCACATACCTCGTCCTTCCCCTATCCAGGGCCGGCGAGGTGATCGGCGTGATGCAACTTGACTCGCACCGCGAGGACGCCTTTTCACCCCAGGAGCGCGCGCATCTGCTTTCGCTGGCTCCCGTCGTCGCCGCCGCGATCGGAACCGCGCAAGCCATCGAACGCCAACGAGTAGACCTCGAGCGTCAAGCCGAGCAATTGACCCGCGACTTCTTGTCGGTCGTGCGCCACGAGTTGCGCACGCCCTTGACCTCGATCACCGGCTTCGGATTCACACTCGCCCAGCAGGCCGACCGCCTGGACTCCGCAACCGTCGCCGAGATCGGACGGCGCATCCGCAGAGCCGGCGGGCGTCTGGAGCGCATGATCACCGACATGATCGACGTGACCCAAATCGACCACGGAACCATGACGGTCGCAATCGAGCCCGTCGCCGTCGATCTGATCCTTCGCGAAGCCGCCGACGAACAAGGAGACGAGGAGCATCCGGTATCCGTCACCGTCGAATCCGATCTGCCGCGCGCCATGGCCGATGCCCTTCATCTACACCAGATCGTTGCGAATCTGCTCGGCAACGCTCGCAAGTTCTCACCCACCGGAAGCCCCATCAGTCTGCGCGCTTTCCTCGACGAGGACGCTATCGTCATCCAGGTAACCGACCGCGGCGTGGGCATCCCGCAAGATTTGCAGGAACGCATATTCGAGCGGTTCTTCCGCATCGGGAGTCAATCACGCGGTTTGGGGGTAGGGCTCTACCTCGCCCGGCAACAGTGCGCCGGTATGGGCGCCACCATCGGGGTTCACAGCCGTCCGGGGAACGGGGCAACATTTACGTTGCGACTGCGCCGCGAGCACTGACCCCCGGCCGAACGCTCCCGGGCCCCATGCACGGATTCGGGTGAAGCAACGCTCAGTCGCTAACCGCGCCCTCGGCGGCCAACAGACACCGCTTCGCGCGCGCGCCCCCCATCCCGTACTCCCCCAGCGAACCGTCGGACCGCACGACGCGATGGCACGGGACAAGCAGCGGAACAGGATTGCGCGCAAGCGCCGTTCCTACGGCGCGCGCCGCACGTGGCCGACCGATCGCTTCGGCAATCTCCGCATAGCTGCACACTGAACCACGCGGAATCGCAGATGTAGCTTTCAGGACTGCGCGCGCGAAGGGGCGCATGACCGACCAGTCGACAACGGAGCCATCCCCGTTTTGCATCGCCACGCGCACGCGCCGGATGAACGCCGCTCCCGGGTCATCGCGCTTGGGCCGCGCGCCGAGTGCGCGAGTCGCTGCGCGCAAGAACACCGCCTCCGACCCCGTTTCGACGATGACGACGCCATCGTCGCCGTAGGCGAACCACCCCGGCCCGAGGAGCGTCTCGATCGCCGCGTACCGAAAGGCCTTCGAATCCACCTTGGCAGCCACCCCCGAATGCTAGCGCGCGCCCAGGACCGCGCGCAGGCCGCGAACGGCCGCGGCAGGGTCAACCGCTTCGGTGATCGCGCGCACGACAACAACCCCGCGCGCGCCCGCCGCCAGAACCTCTGGAAGCGACTCCGCATCCATGCCTCCGGTGACGAAGAACGGATATGTCGACTCGGCCGCGGCAACGCGCACAAGCTCGAGCCCGACACCCGGCCGCCCGGGCTTCGTCGGCGTCGCCCGCACCGGTCCGACACCGATGTAGTCGACCGGCTCGACGCTCGCGACACGCACTTCGGACGCGGTGTGAGTCGAGCGTCCGACGAGAAGTTCGGGCCCCACCAGCGACCGCGCGTGCTCCGGCGGCAAATCGTCCTGACCGACGTGAACGCCGTCTGCGCCGGCGACGACGGCCAGATCCGCGCGATCGTTGACGATAAACAGCGCACCATGCCGGTCGCACGCTGCGCGAAACACCTCCGCCGCGCGCAACTGCGCCGCCGCATCGGCGTGCTTGTCACGCAATTGCACGATGTCCACTCCCGCGCCGAGAACTTCGTCGAGGAACACTGCGAGGTCCTCGCGGATCCCGACGCACAGGTACAGCCGGGCATCCCGCAAGCGCGCACGGCGCGCGTCGGCGGTCATGCTCCTCCCGCGACGGCGCGCACGATTTCGAGCCGATCCCCGTCGACCAGGTACACGCTCGCGTAGCGCGCGCGCTCCAACGGCTCGCCGTTGACTTCGACCACGACCCACTCCGACTTCCATCCGAAGGCGGCCAGCAGGTCGGCGACGGTCTCACCCGATTCCACTTCGCGCGGCTTTCCGTTCGCGACGATCCTCACCGGCATCTCACACCACGGCGAGTGGGGCGCGCATCGAGGCGTCCCAGTCCTTCCATACAACTTCGTATCCCATCGCGCGCAAGGTGGCCGCGACCTCGGCGGCCGAACGAGTGTCGTCGACTTCGAACTGTGAACCCGAAGCGTCCGGCGTTGAGTACCCGCCGGGGTCGGTATGCGACCCCGCGCTGGTGTGCGTAATCCCCAGCGGCACCAGATGATCGCGGAACTCCCCGCCCTCGCGCGTGCTCATCACCAAACCCGCATCCGGCAGCAACAGGCGGAATGCACACAAAGTCTGCGCGAACTCCCGGTCGGTGATCGGCTCCTTCGGCGAATACTCACTGGAACTGGGACGGATTCGCGGCATGCTGACGGTGAGTTCGGTGCGCCATGCCACCTTGAGCATGTGCAGCGCGTGCGCGGCGACCGCGACCGCATCCTCGCGCCACGGTTCGTGCAAGCCGAGCAGCGCCCCGATCCCCACGCGGCGCGCGCCCGCGCGCGCCGCGCGCTCGGGAGCCTCCAACCGCCAGTCGTACTTGCGTTTCTTCCCAAGGACGTGGAACGCGCGGTAGGTCTCGCGGTCGTAGGTCTCCTGGTAGATCACGACACCGTTGCATCCGGCGTCCATCAAGCGCGCGTATTGCTCCTCGGACCACACCTGTACCTCAACCGAGATCTGCGGCATGATCTCACGGACGGCAGTGATGTGCTCAACCAAGAAGTCCACGCCCGTGAACTTCTGGTTCTCTCCCGTGAGCAGCAGAATGTGACGAAACCCCTGGGCGTGAAGGAACTGCGCCTCGGCCGTCGCCTCGGCGATGCTGAGCGTGCGTCGGGGAACATCCAACGTTCGCGCGAATCCGCAGTACGTGCACGTGGACAAGCACTCGTTCGACAAATACAGCGGCGCATACATGTGTACGGTCTTTCCGAAGCGCCGCTCGGTCAGGTCATGCGAAGCCCGCGCAATCTCCTCCAGGCGCGCGCCGGCCACCGGCCCTATGAGAGCCGCGAAGTCCCACAGATCTCGATCGCCGGCCCGCTTTGCGAGCGCACGATCGACGTCCGCATCTCTCGCCGTCATCGCGAACGAAGCCAACTCGGTGATCGGCGTCGCTTCCAGGACCTCGAGGAAGCTCACTGCCGCACGCGGTCGAGGAATCCGGTCAGCGGGCTCGATGCCTCCGCCCCCGCGCGCGTCGGTGCAAGACCCGCAAGATACGCTTCTCGACCGGCGATGACGGCACCGCGGAACGCCTGAGCCATCCCGACGGGATCGCGCGCAACGGCGATCGCCGTGTTCACCAGGACCGCGTCCACGCCCATCTCCATCGCCTCGGCGGCGTGCGACGGTGCGCCGAGTCCGGCGTCAACGACGACCGGAACACCGGACTGCTCCACGATTATCCGCACGGCGTCGCGCGACCGCAGCCCCTGGTTCGAACCGATCCACGAGCCGAGCGGCATGACCGTCGCGCAGCCGGCCTCCTCACATCGCTTTGCCAAAACCGGATCCGCATTGATGTACGGCAGCACCGTGAATCCATCGGCGACCAAACGCTCGGCCGCGCGCAAGGTTTCGATCGGGTCGGGCAGCAGGTAGCGCGGATCGGGAGTGACCTCCAACTTCACCCACGCCGGCAGCCCCATTGCGCGCGCCAGCTTCGCCAAGCGGACAGCCTCGTCCGCATCGATGGCCCCCGAAGTGTTGGGGAGAATCAGGTATCGGTCCTGATCTACGAACTCCAGGATGTCGGGACCGCCGGTTGCGTCCAAGTCCACGCGCCGCAGCGCCACGGTCACCATCTCGGTGCCGGTTGCGTCCAAGGCGTCCCGCATGATCTCGCCGCCGGAGAACTTCCCCGTTCCGGTAATCAGACGCGACCCGAACTCACGGCCGGCAATCGTCAGCCGATCCTTCGAGCAGGCACCGTTGCGCATTCGTTCTCCCTCCGCCGGCATTGTCCGGATCAGGTTCTGTGGGTCGCCGCGGTTCTCAGCGGCCTCTCAGCCCGGTTCGCCCGAGCTCCCCGTTCGCGGCCTATTGTATTCCGCGGCCGCGCGCGCGGCGCGGCCGTCCTCTCCGGCTCCCGCGACGGCAGATCTCAGAGCCGCGCGAGCCACCGCAAATCGGTCTCGCGCATTCTGCGGGGCGTGACTCCGAAAGCGCGCGCGGCAGAATCGAGGTCGCAGGTGTTGTCGAGTACAACCATGTCCAGCTGCTGGTTGGTCACCAGCGGCTCACGTCGGAGACCCTGCATGAACGCAAACGGACGAGCTGCAAATAGAGGAATGCTCACCAGCCTGCGCCGTCTGCCCAGAGCCTCCATCACTACTTCCACGATCGCGCGGAAGTCCATGACATCCGGCCCCCCGAGGTCAACCGACTCGCCCATGCACGCCCCGTCCAGCGCGCGCACGACGCACGCCGCAAGGTCCTCGACGGCCAACGGCTGAAACCGCGTCCGGCCGCCCTTGGGGAGCGGGTATACCGGCATCCACCGCAAGGTCCACACAATCGGCCTGAAGAATCCCGCCTCCGGGCCGAACAGCGCACTCGGACGAAGAACCGTCCAGTCCATGCTGCTGCCTCGGACGGCCTCCTCTCCCTGCCACTTCGAGCGCAGATAGGGGAAACGGTCGTCGGGCGCCGCCCCCAACGCCGACAAGTGCACGAACCGGCGGACTCCGGCTTCGGCGCACGCGCTAACAAGGTTCTGGGTTCCAAGCACGTTGACGTTTTCGAACGTCTGCTCTGCGCGCGGCACGATCACGGCGACCAAGTGCACGCACGCGTCCATTCCCTCAGCCACCACACGCACCTGCGCCCGGTCGGCAACGCTGCCCCGGACGACATCCACTTCACCTGGGAGCGTCCCATCGCGCACGCCGCGCGCCAGCGCCCGCACCGAGTGCCCGGCATCCAGCAAGGCCGGGATGATCCCGCGACCAACAAAGCCGGTCGCGCCCGTCACCAGGACCTTCATAGCTGAAGTCTATGCGACGCCTTCCCTCGGGTGCGCCCCCGTGCGCGTCAACCCTCAAAGCGAGACGTACACTTCCTCTTCGTGGACACAACCTCCGACCGCACGGCAAAGACGGTCGTCGGCGGCCGCTACGAGATCAACGGCCTCATCGCATCCGGCGGCATGGGCTCGGTATATCGCGCCCGCGACACGGTGCTCGATCGCGTCGTCGCGCTCAAAGTGCTATCCGCCGGAGGTGCGGATCCGGACTTCGTAGCGCGCTTCCGAACAGAAGCGACGAACGCCGCCCGCCTGTCGCACCCAAACATCGTGCAGGTTTACGACTTCGGCTACGAGGACTCGGCCCCGTACATGGCGATGGAATACGTCGATGGACAGACGCTTCGCGGAGTGCTCGCCGAGCGGCGTATCCTGCGCCCAGACCAAGTTGTTCGCATCGGAGAACAGGTCGCGGCCGCGCTCGAAACCGCCCGTCGCGCCGGAATCGTCCATCGGGACATCAAGCCCGAGAACATCCTCGTGACGACCGACGGACACGTGAAGGTTGCGGATTTCGGCCTCTCCAGAGCCTTGGCGGAATCACGCGCCACGCAGGCCGGCATGCTGATCGGCACAGCGCACTATCTCGCCCCGGAACAAGTCGCCGGGCACGAGTCCGACCACCGGGCGGACATCTACGCGCTGGGCGTTGTGCTGTTCGAAGCGCTCACGGGCCGCACACCCTTCACGGGAGACTCCCCGGTAGTAGTGGCCTACAAGCGTGTAACCGAGGACGTTCCGAGCGCCATGACGATCAACCCGAGCGTTCCGCCCGAACTGGACGCGGTCGTCGCGCGGGCAACCGCGCGCGACCCCGCCGAGCGCACGGCAACTGCGGGAATCCTGGCCGCCGAGTTGCATCACGCGGTCCCAACGGTCGGAGGAGACCTCGGGATCGCAGTCCACCACACCACGGCGATCCCGATCACCGGGCAGGAGACCATCGTCCTTCGCGCTCCGACCACACGCGCGGCGCGCCGGCGGCGCCGGCGCCTGCCGTTGCGCCTGCTGGCGGCCCTTGCCGTCCTGGTAACGCTCGGCGGCGTACTGACGGTGGCGGGTCCACTTGCATCTGTCACGGTTCCCTCGGTCACAGGCTCGAATCAACAACAAGCGGCCGCGACCCTGCGCAAGGCCGGACTGCGCAGCGAAGTAACCCTTAGGAACCACGACGCGGTGGAGTCGGGACTGATTCTGTCGCAAACGCCCGCACCGGGCGCGCGCGCGCGCCGCGGCGAAACGGTTTCCCTGGTCGTGTCCATCGGACCCAAACTGATCGCCGTTCCCGCCATCGTCGGAATGAGCTTCGACAAAGCCGTCACAGCCCTGAGGGATCGCGGCTTTTCTGTATTTCATCGCACCGACATAAACCACGACACCGCCCCGAAGTTGCAGGTCGTCGGACAGGACCCCGAAGCAGGACAAGAGGTGCGGCGAGAAGCCCCCATCACCCTCTCGGTTTCCCAGGGGCCGCGCATGGTGCGCGTGCCGAACGTCACCGGGGACCCCGAGGCGAGCGCCCGCGGCGACCTCGACGCCGCCGGCCTGGAAGTGAAGGTGCGACGGGAAGCCGACATGTCGGTTCCCAAAGGCCGCGTAGTGTCGCAGAATCCCGCGGCCGGTCGCAGTGTTCGAGCGGGAACGACGATAACCATCGTTGTAAGCAGCGGCCCTCCGCTTGTGGCGGTGCCGAATCTCGAGTGCATGACGCGCAAGCAAGCCGAAGAAGCGCTCGCTACAGCGGGGCTCCGCGCTAAGTTCGGCGGGCGCGGCAAACGCGTCGTCGATCAATCACCCGGACCTTCGCAGAAGGCCACGAAGGGCTCCACCGTGACCGTATTGCTGGGCATCGGGTCGTTCTGTACGTCGTAAAGGCCCTTGACTCTCACGAAGGTACTCGGGCGCCATCGCTGGGAGTTCGCGCTCATCGGCATCAGCGCCGTCTGGGGCTCCACGTTCGTGCTCGTCAAGGACGCCGTCGAGCGGATCCCGCCGTTTCAGTACCTGGCCTTGCGATTCGCCTGCGCTACCGCGGCGCTGGCGATCTTCGGTGCTTTTCGCGGCCTGCGTCGGACCGAGGCGACTGCCGGTGTCGCAATCGGGATCGCGCTGTTTGGAGGCTACGCGCTTCAGACGGTCGGACTGCAGTACACGTCGGCATCCAACGCCGGCTTCATCACCGGACTGTTTGTCGTCATCACGCCACTACTCGGCGCAGTGATTCTGCGACGCTTGCCCTCGAAGGCATCCGCGGCAGGCGTCATTCTTGCGACCGCAGGCTTGGTGCTGCTTGCAATGCCGTCGGGGATGCGTCTCGGCGGCGGCGACGCGCTCGAAGTGCTGTGCGCGATCTCCTTCGCCGTCCACATCCTTCTCCTGGCACGCTTGGCCCCCGGACGGTCTGCGCTTCGAATTGCCGGAGTGCAGATCGCAACGACGGCCGCTGCATCCGCGATATGGAGCATCGGCGCGGAGCGCGCGCCCCTTCCCGGCGCCGACGGTACCGTCTGGTTCGCGATCGCTGCCACAGGCTTGCTCGCAAGCGCGCTCGGATTCGTGGTGCAAACGCGCGCCCAGCAGATCATCCCCCCGACACGCACGGCGGTGATTCTGACCGCGGAGCCGGTCTTTGCGGGAATCTTCGGATTCCTGATCGCCGGCGATCGCCTCGGAGTGCGCGGGTACGCGGGCGCCGCGCTCATCGTGCTCGGGATACTGGTCGCGGAGACTCTGGCTCCGCCTACAGAAGAAATCTAGGGAGTGGCGGCGAATCGACGCGCCGCGCGCTTGGTTCGCATGCCTGCGAACATCTGATACAGAACCAGTGCGATTCGCATGTCAATTGCTCCAGGTCGTGAGCGGACCGGCTTCCCAAGCAAACCCAACCTCGTAGAGCGCGGCGGCCACGAGCGGTCGCAAGTTGGCCAGCGGTGCTCCGTCTCCGGGGAGCGGGTACTCGCCGGAGTCCTGCACGGTCGTGTACCGCAGCCCCAGCGTGTCGATGCCGGCATAGGTGCCGGGCGTCGGTGCGTATGCTTTCCCGGTGTAACCGACGCGGCCCCAAAAGGCCTTCTCCCCTAACAGCCGCTCACCGAATCTCATCTCACGCACCTCCGTCGCCCCTTACAACGAGTCTCTCGACCTCGGCGACGCGCGTTATGACCTCAGTCAAGGGTCATTTCCGCAGGTAGTCACACATGACTAGTCATTCGCGCACGCCGGGATGAGGCGGACGAATGTTGACAGCACCTAAACCCGGCCCTACCATCCTCCACGCGATGCGCCGCTATTTTTGGTTCTATGGCACCTCCGGAACCCCGGGGGCCGGAGCCTGTTGAGGCGAAGGCCGTAGAACCAGCCCCGGGTAGGAAACCCGGGGCGTTTTGCTTGTAAGGGCCGGTCGAAATAAGGAGCACCAAATGGTCGTAGTGATGAGTCCGAATGCGAGCGACGAAGATATCGCTCGGGTCGTGGAGATGATCGAGGACGCGAGCGGAGAAGCATTCGTGTCCCGCGGAAAGCACCGCACGATCATCGGTCTCGTCGGCGACAGCGAGCGCTTCATGGCACTCCCGATCCCTGGGATGCCCGGCGTAGAAAGCGTCGTCCGCATCGGCAAGCCTTACAAGCTCGTCGCTCGGGAATCGCGTCCCGAGCCCAGCGAGGTGGTAGTCGGGCCGATCACGATCGGTCGGAACTCATTCGCCGTCATCGCGGGACCGTGCGCGATCGAAACCGAAGACCAAGCCATGTCGGCCGCGCGCGCCGCGAAAGCTGCCGGGGCGCACATTCTCCGCGGCGACGCGTACAAGCACCGGACTTCGCCCTATGCATTCCAGGGCCTAGCGAAACGCGGGCTCGAGATCCTCGCGCACATGCGCGCGGAGACCGGAATGCCGGTAGTCACCGAAGTGCTGAACACCGCGGACGTGGAACTTGTCGCGAGCTACGCCGACATCATGCGCGTCGGCGCCCGCAATATGCAGAACTTCGAGCTACTGAAGGAAGTCGGCAAGATGCACAAGCCCGTGATGCTCAAGCGCGGTCTGGCGTCCACGATCGAAGAGTGGCTGATGGCTGCCGAGTACATCGCGAACGAGGGCAACGAGGAAATCATCTTGTGCGAACGTGGTATCCGCACCTACGAGCCGATGACGCGCAACACGCTCGACCTGTCTGCGGTTCCGCTCGTGCACGCGCTCTCGCACCTGCCCGTGATCGTCGACCCTTCGCATTCAACGGGGAAGCGCTCTCTGGTCGCCCCCATGGCGCGCGCCGCGGTGGCCTGCGGCGCCGACGGGATCATGGTCGACGTGCACCCCAAGCCTGAAACCGCACTCTGCGACGGCCCTCAAGCTCTGACGACCGAAGAGATCGCAGAACTTGTCGCCGATTTGGTGGGAATCGCCCGCGCCGTCGGGCGGCCGATGGCCAACCCACGCCAGACGCTGACCGCCGCCGGCGAGTAGCTAGACCAGATCCCTCCAGGCATCGAGCGCGCGCTCGATGCCTGCGGTGTCCACGTCTTTGTGCGTGACGCAACGAATCCGGCGCGCGCCCATCGCCCCGACCAGGATGCCGCGCGCGCGCAGTTCGTCCGCGACGATCTCCGCGTCGCGCGCGCCGGTATCGACGTAAACGATGTTGGTCTCCACCAACATCGGATCCACCGCACCGGGCCGGATTTCCGCGAGACCCTCGGCGAGGCGGCGCGCGTTCGCGTGATCGTCGGCGAGGCGATCCACCATCGTGTCCACAGCGACGCGCGCGGCTGCACACAGCACTCCGACCTGACGCATGCCCCCGCCGAGCATCTTGCGCGTGCGGCGTGCGCGATCCACGACATCGGCCGCACCGAGCACCATCGATCCGACCGGCGCTCCGAGCCCCTTGGAGAAGCAAAAGGACAACGTATCAACCTCGGCCGCATACACATGGACCGGGACGCCGGAAGCAACGCTCGCGTTGAAGATGCGCGCACCGTCAAGGTGCACAGACACGCCGCTTTCCCGCGCCAGGCGGGCTGTCGCGCGAAACGCCTCGATAGGCACCACCGCGCCTCCCGAAGCCTGATGCGTGTTCTCCAGACACAGCAGCGCAGTGTGCGTGAAGAACCGGCTCGGGGCCCGAATCGCCCCGCGCAACCGCTCCTCGTCGAACACTCCTCGATTCGAAGTCAATGATCGCAGCATGACTTGCGAGATCATGGCCGGGGCGCCGACTTCAGCGTCGAGAACGTGCGCCGCCTCGTCGACGATCACTTCATCGCCGGGGCTCGTCAACGCCTTGACGCACACCTCGTTGCCCATCGATCCGGATGGAACGAACAGCCCTGCTTCCTTGCCGAACATGCGCGCACAGTGCTCTTGAAGGGCGTTCGCCGTCGGGTCCTCTCCCCACACGTCGTCGCCGACCTCAGCCTCAGCCATCGCGCGGCGCATCTGGGGAGTGGGCGTCGTGAACGTGTCGCTGCGAAGCTCAACGATGCGGTCGTTCGTCATGGCCGCGAGCCTACCATCGGCGCGAAACCGTGCTCACCCGGGTCAGTCGACACGCGAACGTCGTAAGCCCGCGAACCCGGCCGACGCAGCCGCCAGCAGAGCCACCGCGATCGAGATCGGGCCGGCGCGAGACTCTCCCGCCGGCAGTTCTGTCGCCACAAGTTCGGCTCGCCCAGACCCGTCGAATACCGCCACCGGACGGAACTTGCCTGCGCGCGCAAGAACGTCGGCGTCGTTGCTGGTCCCGAAGCACAGGCTCGTTGCCAGAGCAGTCCGCTGCAAGCGGGCGAACACCGTGTAGCTGTTGCCCGGCAAGAACTCGACTGCGCACCCGCTCCCCTCTACTTCGGCGACCCGAATCGCCTCCGCGACGCGCCCCTTGTACACGCTCCGCACCGCAAACGTCGCGAGCGAGCGCGTGCCGGAGTCCTCAACCGCCGTCACCGATCCCACAAACACGCTGTCGGCCTCGGCGAACTGCTCGTCGACGGTGGCTTTGACGCACGTACACGCCCACGACGAAGGCGCGCGCGCAACCGGGGCAATCCATGAGATCGCCACCATGGTAAGAAGAACAAGGGCTCGTCGCATCAGCCCCCAAGGTTCTCCATCAATCGGCGAACCTCCTCCCGCCCGTACCCGAGCTCTCGCAGCACCTCATCGTCATGCTGGCCGAGCATCGGCGGCGGACGACGGGTGGAGGCGGGCGTTCGGTCCAAGTCGATCGGTGAACGCACCAGCCGGACCAGACCAGCGGTCGGGTGATCGATTTCCTCCACCATCTCCAGAGCCAGGACCTGCGGATCGGCGAACACCTCCGCAATGGAGTTGATAGGACCGCAGGGAACCTCGGCGGCCGTCAGCGCGCGCATCCAGTCCTCGCGGGAGCGCGCCGCGAACACATCGTCCAGCAGCGCGGTCAACGCCGACCGGTTGACGACCCTTTCAGCGTTGCTTGCAAAACGGGGATCTGCCGCAAGATCCTCACGTTCAATCGCCCGACAGAATCGCAACCAGATGGCCTCGTTCGCAACCGCCAGCACCAGTGGAGCGTCGACGGCGTCAAAAACCTGGTACGGAACGATGTTCGGATGTGCGTTTCCCAGGCGGACCGGCTCGAGCCCGCCGACGAGGTAGTTCGATGCTTGGTTCGCCAACCACGCCACCTGCGAGCCCAGCAGCGAAACATGAACCCGCTGCCCCTCTCCCGTCTGATCCCGATGACGAAGTGCCGCAAGGATGCCGACGGCGCAGTACAGGCCGGCGGTGACGTCGCTGATGGCCACGCCTACCTTTTGTGGATCCCGATCGGGTTCTCCGGTGATGCTCATGACTCCGCCGCGTCCTTGCACGACGAAGTCGTACCCGGGGTCGTCGCGCGCAGGCCCCGAAAGGCCGTACCCCGTGATGGACGCGTACACGACCCCCGGATTGAGGCTACGGCACGCCTGCTCGCCCAAGCCGAGACGGTCCATCGTCCCGGGGCGGAAGTTCTCGATCACGACGTCGGCGCGCGCGACAAGCCGCTCCGCAACACCTCGATGATCGGCGCGACCCAGATCAAGAGCGATGGAACGCTTGTTGCGATTTGTACCCAGAAAATACGCACTCTCGCCACCGGCGAAGGGCGGCCCCCACCCACGCGTCTCGTCCCCGGCCCCAGGCCGCTCGATCTTGACGACGTCGGCGCCAAGATCGCCGAGCGTCATCGTGCACCACGGCCCCGACAGAACGCGCGAGAAGTCGGCGACCCGAACGCCTTCAAGTGGGCCCGCCATCAGGGGCGCGCCTCCTTCCGACCGCGCAGCGGCCAGCGAGGCGATGTCGTAGCCGGTGGAGGAAACGACGTGCGCAACTCGACGAGCGCCGGTCCGTCCTGCGACAGCGCCCATCGGAGGGCGCCGGCGAGATCTCGCCGGCCGCACCGCTTAGCGGGAACGCCGAACGATTCGGCCATCGCAACCAAATCCGGAGTCCGCAGGTCGGTTGCGAACGTGTCGCCGAAGCGCTCCTTCTCGTCAAAGCGAAGCATCCCGTACCCCTCGTCGTTTACTACCAGTACGGCAATCGGGAGCCCCTCCTGGACGGCGGTGGCGAGTTCCCCAACCCCAAATAGCAGTCCGGCGTCACCGCACACAACCAGCGTACGTCGGCCCTTCACGGCCGCGCCGACTGCAGCGGGCAAAGCGAATCCGAGCGTTCCCCAGCCGACCGGATAGGCCAGACAGCGCGGTCCGGCAACCGGCGCGTACCCCGCGTACCAGTATCCGGCTACACACATGTCGGCGAGAACGAATGCGTCGGCAGGGAGCGTGGCCGAGACCGTCATGACGAACCGGTACGCCGGGCTCGTCACCGGATCTGCGCGCAAGGCGGAGTTCGCCTCTTCCCGCGCGCGCTCTGCTCGGCGCGCACCGTTGCGCCTGCGACGAGTGGGCGGAAGCGCTTCGAGTAACACCTCGAGAGCCGGACGCGCGCCGGCATCCACGACGACATCGGCTGCGTAGTTGCGGCGTGCGTCCTCGGCGACGGCGTTGACGGACACGCGCGGTCGCGGAAGCCGCAACCTCCACCCTTGAGTGTCCATCGAGTCCAGATCGCTCCCGACGATCAACATCGCATCCGACGAACCGATGAGCTTGGTGACTGCGGGTTCATGCGGCGGAAACACGACGGACAGCGGATGTCCGGGAGCGAGCACGCCTTTGCCCGAATACGTCGTCACGACCGGCGCATCGAGAGCCTCCGCCACCCGACGCAGCGCATCCTGCGCGTCGCCCGTGTTCGCTCCGCCCCCGGCCCACACGACCGGGTTGCGCGCCGCGCCGAGAACAGCCGCCGCGCGCGCAATTTGATCGGCATCGGGAGGAGAAATCCGGCCGATGACCGGCGGCCGCGCATCCCAACGGACGCTCGCCTCAAGGAAATCGTGCGGGATCTCGAGAAACACCGGACCTCCGCGTCCGGAACCGGCCTCGATCGCCGCGCGCGCCACCATGCTCGGGATCGCCTCGGCGCGCGCCACCGTTGCGGCCCAAACCGACACTGCCTCCATCAGCGCACGCTGGTTCGGGCTCTCGTGCAAAGATCCTCGTCCGCCACGTCCCGCAAGCAAGCGACTCTCGATCTGAGTCGCCAAGTGCAGCAGGCGCGAGCGCGAAGCAAGAGCCTCTCCC
Organism: Actinomycetota bacterium; assembly: GCA_041658565.1. NCBI lineage: Bacteria > Bacillati > Actinomycetota > Actinomycetota bacterium. The sequence continues at coordinate 322,791 of JBAZZY010000001.1, forward strand.
ATCGCGGCCGCCGTGTTCGCCGCGCCAGGTCCCGTCGTCGTGACCGCCACACCTAGACGCCCGGTCGCCCGGTAGTAGCCATCGGCCGCGTAGACGGCGGTCTGCTCGTGCCGCACGATGAGCGTGCGAATCGCCGATCTGCGCAGCGCTTCGAAGATGGCCAGGTTATGCACGCCCGGGATGCCGAAGACCACATCAACGCCGAGGACCTCCAGTTGGCGGACGAGGGCCTCCGCTCCGGTCGAGGAGTGGGACTCGGTCGAGCGGCCCGCGCCGGAACGGGCGCCCGGGTCTCGCGCGCCGGGTCGGTTGCTCCGCCCTCGGGCCACTCCGATGGCAGGATACCCCAGCGCCCAAGTTCGCCAAACCCCGCGACCCCACGCGCTCGGCATGCCTCCGAAGCGGGGCAAACCGCCCTTAATCCCCTTAGTGGGCCAGGGTGTTTTCTGCGGAGACGCGAATCACGCCGGGCGGCTCACTCGTTCTGCATGGTAACGACACGAGGGAGTGGACCATGAAGAGAATCTCGATCCGCACGCTGGCGATTTCGCTGGCAATGGCGGCCGGCCTCCTTGCAGCCTCCCCGGCATTCAGCGCCTCCACCCCGGGGTCGGTTGCGATTCAGTCACCTGCCTCCGGCGACGCCACAAGCCAAACCGTAACGGTTCGGTGGGCATGGCGCAGCGGGAAGTCGGTAACGTCAACCTCTCGCGTCGACGTTCAAGCAACGATTAACGGGGTCTTCTGGAACACGATCGCGCCAAACGTTCCCATCCGAAACGGCAGCGTGGATTGGGATACTCGCGGCTGGCCGGATTTCCCCTATGGCCTGCGGATAGCCGTTCGGAACACCACAGTGAAGAGCCCGGTCGTGAGCCCGATCATCGTGGATAACACCGCCCCCTCGGTAGCCATCACCCGTCCGAGAGAAGGCGACGTCATCGTCGACGACGAGACCGTTGCGTCGTTCGCGGTCGTAGCCGGCTCGGCAACGCTCGAAGCTCAAGCTCAGGACAGCTTGTCCGGTGTTGAGGTCGTCGAGTGGATGCTTGACGAGAACTCCATCGGCCAGGGGTCGTCTCTGCCCTATGACTTCAGCGTCACGCCGGGGCAGCACACGCTGACTGCCCTCGCAACCGACCGAGCAGGAAACTCAGCTTCGACCTCGATCTCGATTCTTGTGTTGCCCGGACTTGGAGCACTTGATCCGATCACGGGACTGCTCCCGAGCGATCAGCCGTCCCCGAACCCCGGCGAGTTCCCGGCGCCTTTGCCGAGTGACGTTCCGTCACCGGGCGAGGACCCGGTGCCTTTGCCGAGCGACGTTCCGTCACCGGACGAGGACCCAGCGCCTTTGCCGAGCGACGTTCCGTCACCGGACGAGGACCCAGCGCCTTTGCCGAGCGACATTCCGCTACCGCTCTAATCCGAAGCCTGCTCCAAAGAACGCGCCCCAAGTGGGCGCGTTCTTTGTTCCGCGTTTATTGCGTGCGGCCCGACCCTCGGGCAGGCTAGTCCCCATGTCGTTCATCCTGGCAATCGACGCCGGCACCACCGGCGTGACGGCACTGCTGATACGACCCGACGCCGGCGTGGCCGCGCGCGGGTATCGGGAGTTCCCTCAGCACTTCCCTCGCCCCGGCTGGGTCGAGCACGACCCCGAGGAGATCTGGCAAGCCGCACTCACCGCGGTGGCATCCGCAATCGAAGCCGCCAGAGCACGCCCGCAGGACGTCACCGCAATCGGGATCACCAATCAACGCGAAACGACCGTGCTGTGGGAGCGAGCAACCTTGCGCCCGGTAGCCAACGCAATCGTATGGCAAGACCGGCGCACCGCCGGACGTTGCGACGAGTTGCGCGAGGACGAGACCGCATTGCGCGCAAAGACCGGGCTCGTCCTAGACCCCTACTTCAGCGCCACAAAGCTCGAGTGGTTGCTGACGAACATTCCCGGCGCGCGCACGCGCGCCGAGGCAGGGGAACTCGCTTTCGGCACGATCGACTCCTGGCTTGTCGCACGATTGACCGGCGGCGCCGAGCATGTGACCGACCCGACGAACGCCGGCCGGACGCTCCTGTACGACATCTATCGCCGCGAGTGGGACGACGCGCTGCTGTCGATGTTCGATGTCCCGCGCGCGCTCCTGCCCGAGATTCGCCCATCCAGCGGGCACTTCGGACAGGCCGATCTGCTCGGCGCGCGCGTGCCGATCGCCGGAATCGCCGGCGACCAACAGGCGGCGCTGTTCGGACAGGGATGCTTCGAGCCCGGGATGACCAAGAACACCTACGGCACGGGGTCCTTTGTACTGATGAACGCGGGGACGAAAGCACCGTCACCGGCACCCGGATTGCTCGTCACCCCCGCTTGCGGCACCGACGGAGGGATCGCCTACGCGATGGAAGGCTCAATCTTCGTCACCGGCGCAGCCATCCAATGGCTGCGCGACGGATTGGGCATCCTAGAGCACGCAGCCGAAACGGGAGCCCTTGCGGAAAGCGTTGCCGACACCGCAGGGGTGTACTTCGTTCCCGCCCTCACGGGGCTAGGCTCCCCCCACTGGGACCCCTACGCGCGTGGCGCCATCCTCGGGATCACCCGGGGAACCGGCCGCGCGCACATCGTGCGCGCGGCCGTCGAAGCCATGGCTTACCAAACCCGCGACGTCACCGAGGCGATGGCCGGCGGAGCCGGCGTCCGACTTGCGGAGCTGCGCGTGGACGGCGGAGCGAGCGTGATGGACTTCCTGTGCCAGTTCCAGTCCGACCAACTCGGCGTGCCGGTGCGCAGACCCGCGATACAAGAGACGACGGCTCTTGGGGCAGCCTTTCTTGCGGGGCTGTCCGAAGGCGTTTGGTCGTCGACAACCGAAATCTCCGACGCGTGGCGCCTGGACAAGGAGTTCTTGCCGCGCGAACCCGACGACAGGCTGTATGCGGGGTGGCTCCGTGCAGTCTCGCGCGCGCGAGACTGGGCGCGGGACTAACTCGCGCGCCGCTCGGGTTCGCCGGATCCGAGAGAAGACGCCGGGCGCGCGCCGCCCTTCTTGAACTTCGACGCGTACTCGTCGACGTACTCCTGCCCGGCCAGCAGCATCAACTCGTACATCAACTCGTCGGTCACCGACCGCAGCACAAAGCGATCGTCTTCCTTGCCGTCGTAGCGCGAGAAGTCCAGCGGCTTGCCGTAACGCACGCCGACACGCCGGCGCTTGGGAATGTACTTGCCCGTCGGCAATGCGTCGTTGGTCCCGAACACAGCAACCGGGATGATCGGACAGTGCGCGCGCAGCGCCATCCGCGCGGGGCCCGTCTTCCCCCGGTACAGCCGGCCGTCCGGCGATCGCGTGCCTTCCGGATAAACGCCAACCACCATTCCCTTCTTGAGCTGTTCGACCCCGGCCTGCAGGGATGCCTCGCCCGCGCTCCCACCCTCTCGCCGCACCGGAATAACACCGACTCCGGCATAAAACCAACGCGTATACCACTTGTCGAAGTAATCGCTCTTGCCGAGGAACACTACTTTGCGCGGGATCATGACGGGCACCAAGAAGCTGTCAATAAACGACAGGTGGTTAGGGCACAGAACGACCGGCCCGTCCTTTGGGATGTTCTCGACTCCCTCAGCCCACGGGCGAAAGAGCAGCCGAAAGATCGGCCCGATGATTACGTACTTCATCAAGTAGTACAACAACTCACCCAGACTCCCAGTGCCCCGTGGTCCTTGGTGGACCGCTCCCCGCAGGCGTTCCGCAGCAAGCCTACCTTGCCCTCCGATCCCCGCCAAGGGGTTTGGAAGCCTGCGTCCGATCCATTCATGGAGAAACCTCCCGTCGCACGACCCTTGCGTGTTAGCGTACGAACGAGGAACGACCAGCGGGTTTCCGAAACATGAAGCTCGGGTTAAGGAGGCAGCATGAGCACCATCGAGATCATGCGCGGGGCCGAACCTTGGGGCTCGGACGGGGATCGCACGGGTGCGCTCTTCCTGCACGGCTTCACGGGAACCCCACAGAGCGTTCGCGCCTGGGCCGAAGGCGTCGCCCGGGACGGCCACACCGTTCTGGTCCCTCGCCTGCCCGGACACGGCACGACCGTGGCCGACATGCAGACCACCAGCGCCGAGGACTGGGTCGGCGAAGCCGAGATGAGCCTTCGCGGCCTTCGCGAACGGTGCGACCGGATCTTCGTTTGCGGACTGTCGATGGGTGGAACTCTGACGTTGGACATCGCCGCACGCCTCTCGGAATGGATCACCGGCATCATCGTGGTCAACCCCGCCGTCTACACGACCGATCCCCGCCGAGTTCTGGCACCGCTGCTGGGCCGGCTGCCGCTCACGCTCAAGGGGGTAGCCGGCGACATCGCCGACCCCGAGCAGTCCGAACTTGCCTACGACCGCGTTCCAACCAAGGCCGCATCCTCGATGCTCGGATACCAAGATCGGGTCAAGGCCCGCCTGGGCAGCGTCCGCGCTCCGGCCCTCGTTTTCACTTCGCGCCAGGACCACGTCGTGAACCCAGGCAACGGCCCCTTCGTCATCGAACACATTGCATCCAGCGACAAAGAACTCGTGTGGCTCGAGCGCTCATATCACGTCGCGACCCTGGACTTCGATCGCGACTTGATCCTGGAGCGCACCATCCAGTTCATAAAGGAACGCACCGACTAACCGTGAGCCACGTGGAACCGCCTGCCCGCAGCGCATACCTCGGCAGCTTCGATGAACTCGAAGCCCGAGTCGTGATCGAGATACTGAGCGCCCGGGGCGTGCGAGCGTTTCTCAAACACGATCCCGCCCGGGGGGAATCCGCTCCCTACCCGTCCATGAGCGACAGCGGGGTAGTTCTGGTCGACTCCGCCCACTTGCAAGAGGCTCGCCGGATCGTGACGGAGGAGTTGCCTGCGCACCTGGAAGGAATCCGTCAGGCGATGGATCTTCTGGAAAGCGGATCATCCCCGGACGACGCGACCTCGGGCGACGGCCTTCCCGAATGATCTGAGCCGAACGACGCGGCGCGGCTCACGCAACGATCTCGGTGCCGGCCCGTCCCGCGAGTGCGTCCTCAACCTGGGACAACGACGCGATGATCGCTCGTCCACCCGCGGTGACGACCTGAACGGCCGCCGACACCTTCGGACCCATCGAACCTGGGGGGAACTCCCCCGACGCCAGCCCCGCGCGCGCATCCACGATCGTCAGCCTGTCGATCGGCCGGGCGTCCGGCGTGCCGAATCCGCGCACAACGCGCTCGACGTCGGTGAGGACAAGCAGCAAATCGGCCCTCGCCGCGCGCACCAGCACTGCGGCCGACAGGTCCTTGTCGACCACGGCGGATATGCCTCGATAAGCGTTGCCCTCGCGTACCACCGGAATGCCGCCTCCACCAGCGGCGATCGGGATCACGTCGCGCTCCAACAACGCGCGCAACGCGTCCTCCTCGACGATCGCGTACGGCTCAGGAGACGCCACCAATCGCCGCCAACCGCCTCCTGAGACCGCTCCGACCGCGTGACCGCGCGCGCGCAGGTCCCGGGCAGCGCTGTCTGTGAGGTGGGGGCCAACAGGCTTGGAAGGATGGTCCATCGCCGGATCGGCGACATCCACGACCGACTGCGTCACGACCGTCACGACGCAGCGCGGAACCCATGCCCGGCGAAGCGCCGCGACAAGTTCCTGCTGGATGAGGTATCCGAGCTGTCCTTGCGTCTCGGCCACCAGCACATCGAGAGGGAGCGGCGGAAACTGCCCCGGCAAGACCTCGTTTTGCACGAGCAGTCGCCCGACTTGCGGACCGTTGCCGTGGGTGAGAACCAGTTGGTGCCCCGCGACCACTAGGCGCGCTAGATCTTCGCACGCCTCACGAATCACCGCTCGTTGTTCCGAGATCGTTCCGCGCTCGCCTCGGTGCAGGATCGCGTTTCCACCCAGCGCCACGACAATGCGCATGACTACGACGTGATCGGTCCCAGCGCGTCGGAAAGCGTGGGTGCGCCGACCTCTTCCAGTTCGTAGGTCACTCGCACCGCGGGCTTCTTCAAGGACAAGATCCGACGGAGATCGACCGGAGTAGCGATGACGACCACATCCACTGGAGTGCGGTCGATGGTCTCCGCGAGGTCGGCTACCTGTCGGTCCGAATACCCCATCGCCGGCAGCAGCGGGCCGATCCCCGGATACCGATCAAACGTCTCAGCAATCGTGCCGACGGCCCACTGACGCGGGTCCACGATCTCCGCCGCCCCGGCCGCGCGCGCGGCCACAACGCCGGCTCCGAACAACATCCCGCCATGGGTGACCGTCGGTCCGTCCTCGATGACCAGAACGCGACGACCGGCCAGTTCCACATCACCCGACACCGTGATCGGAGAACGCGCGCGTATCACCGTCGCCGCCGGATTGAGGTTGCGCACAGATGCCTCAACCTCCGCCACTTGCTCGGGTGTCGCAGAGTCGATCTTGTTGATCAAGATCGCGTGCGCCATGCGGACGTTCGCCTCACCCGGGTGGTACCGGCTCTCGTGACCGGCCCGCAGCGGGTCGACAACGGTGATGTGCACGTCGGGACGGAAGAACGGTAGGTCGTTGTTCCCGCCATCCCACAGCACAACGTCGGCTTCTTCCTCGGCCCGTCGCAAGACGTCCTCGTAGTCGACGCCCGAGTACACGACGCTGCCGCGCGCGATGTGCGGTTCGTACTCCTCACGCTCCTCGATCGTGACGTGGGCCGCATCCAGATCCGCGAGTGAGGCAAAACGCTGCACGCGACTCGCCTCCAGGTTCCCGTACGGCATGGGGTGCCGCACCACGACGACACGCATCCCCGCGTCCTTCAGAATCTCGGCGACCCTTCGCGTGGTTTGCGATTTCCCGGCGCCTGTGCGGGCGGCGCACACGGCGGCAACCGGTTTGATCGAATGCAGCATCGTCAGATGAGGTCCGAGCAACCGGAAATCCGCACCGGCGGCGATCGCGATCGACGCCGAGTGCATCACCGTCTCGTGAGACACGTCGGAGTAGGAGAACACGACCTCGTCCACGCGCTCGCCCCACACCAGATCCGCGAGATCCTCTTCCGAAACGATGCGAATCCCCTTCGGGTACAAAGGCCCCGCCAGAGCATGCGGATACGCCCGGTCCTCGATGTAGGGGATCTGGGTTGCAGTGAAGGCCACGACCTCGGTGTTCGGGTCGTTGCGAAACACCGTGTTGAAGTTGTGGAAGTCGCGGCCCGCGGCCCCCATGATCACGACGCGACGCCGTCCGTCAACCTGAGTCATAGCGCCATGCTACCCGCACGCGTCCCGAACAGAAGGGTCTCTCGGCCGAATCGGCCCCCGAGCTACAGCAAGTCCTTGCCTTGCGGAACCACCAGGTACCCCGCGTCCTCGATCGCACTCTCGAGCGCGGCTCGCTCGACGGGGCCGCTCGCGCCCACTACCACCAAACCCGTCGAGTGGTCGGCCTTCACGTCCGCAACCCCTGGTATCCGCCCCAGTGCGTTTCGAACGCTCTGCTCGCAACCCCCGCAAGTCATTCCACCGACGGTCAGCTCGATCATGTCCATTGTCATCCTCCAGTCACCGGACTCACCCGTTTCAGCCGCAAAGCGTTGGCCACCACACTCACGCTCGAGAAGGCCATCGCCAGCCCCGCGAGCATCGGGTTGACCTTCCCCGCCGCGGCCAGTGGGATGAGCAGAACGTTGTAGCCGAACGCCCAGAACAGATTCTGAACGATAGTGCGAAACGTGCGGCGCGACAGCCGGATCGCCGTCGGAACGCCCAGCAGATCGTCCCCCACCAGGGTGATGTCGCTGGCCTCAATCGCCACGTCCGTCCCGCTCCCGATGGCGATCCCAAGGTCGGCGGTCGCCAGGGCCGGTGCGTCGTTGATTCCGTCGCCGACCATAGCCACGCGACGACCCGAGGCTTGGATCTCGCGAACGACCTCCGCCTTGCGTCCGGGAAGGACGCCCGCCACAACCTCACTGATTCCGGCCTGGCGCGCGATTGCCTCCGCCGTCGCGCGGTTGTCACCGGTCAGCAAGACCGTCGACAACCCCAGCCGTTCGATCGCGCGCACGGCCCCAGGGCTCGTCGGCTTGATCGTGTCGGCAACGGCGATAAGTCCTCGAACCCGTCGGTCCCACCCCACTGCGAACACGCTCTTTCCCTGCGATTCCATCGACGCGCGCCGCTCATCCAACTCCGTACACGACATCAAGCCCGCTTCACCCAAGAACTCCGGACGTCCGACGAGCACATCGCGACCCTCCACCACGCCGCGCGCGCCCCGACCTCCCGAAGCCGCGAACCCTTCCGCTCCCGAAATCGAGAGACCCTCCAAGTTCGCCTGCGCCACCACAGCCTTCGCGATGGGATGCTCACTCAGCGCCTCAACCGAGGCAGCGAGCCGCAGCAACTCAGACGTGCTTGCCGCTCCGTGGTTCCACGTATCGACGACGACATCGGTCACCGACATCCGGCCAAGCGTGACCGTTCCCGTCTTGTCGAGCAGCACGACGTCCACGGAACGTGAACGTTCGAGAACTTCCCCGCCGCGAATCAGCACGCCGAGCTGTGCGCCGCGCCCGGTTCCAACCATGATCGCTACCGGAGTCGCCAAACCCATCGCGCACGGACATGCCACGATCAGCACCGCGACGGTCGGAACAAGGGCCTCCCCGACGGGCTTCCCCGCAAACATCCACGCGGCGAAGGTCCCCGCCGCAATCAGCAGCACGATTGGAACGAACACGCCGGCGACGCGATCGACTAAGCGCTGAATCGGTGCCTTCGAGTCCTGGGCCTCCTCCACCAATCGAACGATCTGCGAGAGCGCGGTGTCAGCGCCGATCCGCGTGGCGTCGACCATGAGAGCGCCCTCCCGGTTGATCGTTCCACCAATCACCTCGTCGCCGAGAACCTTCTCGCGAGGAACGCTCTCGCCCGTCACCATGGACTCATCCACGGCCGACGCACCCGAGACCACTACTCCGTCTGTGGGAATCTTCTCTCCCGGGCGAATAACAAGTCGGTCACCGACCTGTATCCGGGCGGCCGGAATGACTATCTCGGCGCCGTCGCGCAAGACCCGCGCCTCCTTGGCTCCCAACTCCAAAAGGGCCCGGATCGCCGCCGACGCGCGCCCGCGCGCGCCGGCCTCCAAGTACTTGCCGAGCAAGATGAAAGCGATGACCGCGGCGGCGATCTCGAAGTAGACATCGTCCCTGCCCGACAGGAACGACCACACGCTGTAGGTGTACGCCGATAGCGTGCCGACCGACACCAGAGTATCCATGTTGGACTCGCCCATTCGAGCTTTCTTCACAGCACTCGAGAGGAACGGCCATCCCGCCCAGAACTGCACCGGCGTCACCAGGGCCCACACAATCGCGATCGCCCAACGATGGTGAACGCCGCTCATCCCGATTGCGACTGCCGGAATCGCAAGGCCCGCCGCAACCAGCAACCGCCGGGCGTACATGCGCTCCGGCGACACGATCTCTCGAGCAGTCCCGCGCGGAGTCGCACCGTAACCTGCTCGTTCGACGGCCTCGATCAAGGCCTCTACCCGCACGGCGTCGGACAGCACCACGCGCGCGTGCTCGGTCGCGAAATTAACACTGGCCGATGTAACGCCGGCCTGTCGCCCAAGAACTCTTTCAATCCTGGAAGCGCAAGCCGCGCAAGTCATCCCCTGGATATCAAGCTCGATCGGAAGGTTCTCGCCCGTTGTCACGTGACCCAGTATACCCCCAGGGGGTATCCGGTCAATCCGGCGCGCGCCTGCCGGAGGCCACCTGACGCGCGAGGGCCGCGGCCCCGATAACGCCGGCATCGTCGCCGAGCATCGCGGGAACGACCGGCGGATGACTACGAAACTCGTCCCCCATCACGGCCCCGCGCATTCGGGCGCGCGCCGGTGCGAGCAGCAGTTCCCCGACCCCTGTTGCGACGCCTCCGCCGACGACGACGACGTCGGGATCGAGCAAGTTGACCAGGCTCGCGATACCCACTCCGAGCCACCCCCCGGCTTCGGCAACCACGGAAACCGCAAAAGGGTCTCCTTCGACGGCCGCATCCCCCACCATCTCGCCCGTAATCGCCGCGAGATCACCTGAGGCGCGCGCCAGCACACCGGCGGCCGCCGGGTCATCACCGCGCTCGCGGGCGATGCGGCCGATCGCGGTTCCGCTTGCCATCGCCTCCAAACACCCGCGCGCGCCGCAACCGCACACCGGTCCCCCGGCGTTGACCACCATGTGTCCGACCTCCGCGGCGGCTCCATGCGCGCCCCGGTACAACTCGCCCCCCAGGACGAAACCCCCGCCGACGCCGGTGCCCACCGTCAGCAGAATCTGGTCTCGGGCGCCCGCTCCCGCGCCGTGAAACGCCTCGCCCCACGCGGCCACGTTTGCGTCGTTGTCGACCACAACCGGGACGCCGAGTCGACCCGCCAGCATCGAGCGGAGCGGGACATCACGCCACGAAATGTTGGGAGCGAATAGCACCACTCCGCGGCGGAAATCGACGATTCCGGCAGCACCTACGCCGACGGCCGCGATGCCTGGAGCCGCCGCGTGCAATTCCGCCGCCACTTTGACGATTCCCGCCACTACCGCTTCGGGCCGGCCGGCCTCGGTGAGAACCTTGCGGCGTGCCAGAACCGCCCCGGAATCGTCAACGACGCCCGCAGCAATCTTGGTGCCGCCGACATCGATACCGAGCGTAAGCATCGTCAGAGGATCGGGATGCGCTGCAACCGCTCGGCCTGCTCCCACCGTTCCGCATGCTGGTCAACGACCGCCTTGAACGCCTGAAACAACTCGAAGCCGGCCTTCATCAGATGCTCCATGACTTCCGGTTTGGTCTGACGCAGGGTGGAGAACACGACACCGAACGGGCACAGCACGCAGTCCGGGGATGAACATCCATGCTGAGCGTGCGGGCGCTCGGTTGCGCCGTCTTCGGATGTGACAAAAGACATCTATGAAGCTCCTTCGGTGGCGTTCGCCGGTGCACGATGGGCGAAGCGCACCACCAACCGGTCACCTTCGAACACCGCCCCGGCGATGTCTAAGCGCGTCAGTGCGCTCGGAAGCATGAATGTTCTCTTGTATGGCCCGACCTTGACGTACAGGTCATCGCCTTTACGCATGAGGTCGAGATCGCTCCTGCCGGCGAACGGAAGCCGCAGCGACAGGACGTACCCGCCGTCTTGCTTGTCGATGCGAACCGGGTCGTCGGCGTGGAATACGCCGGCCGGATCCTGGTCCCCGTACAGATCGCCCCCGAGTCGGTCGAGCAACTCGACCCCGATCATCTCGCGGTCGTAGAGGGGGACCCGCAGTACCGGGATCGGAGCGAACGACTCCCCGATCGTCTTCAGGTGCTCGCCCTGGACCTTCTTCCATTCGGCGAAGTAAGGATCCACCACGGTCTCGGGAATCAGCCGGTTACACACGACGGCATCCACGCGGTAGCCGAACAAACTGAGGTAGGTGTAGGTCCGGCGAGCCTCAGCGATCACCATTCGCTCGGCGTTGACCACCAAACGCACTGTCGTCAGCTCTTTGTCAACCAGAAGCTTGTGCACGCTCTCCAGCGAGGAGTGCAATCGGGAAATCGCGCTGAAGATCTTGTCGTCAGCGATCGGCATCGAGGTTACGCGCGTTACCAGCGGACGCACAACCTTCATCACGCGTCGCTCGACCGGGAAGATCCGCTCGATATACCAGTTCATCGCGTCCGGCAGGCTGAGCAACCGGAGCGTCTCTGCCGTCGGAGCACAGTCAACGACGAGCAGGTCGTAGCGGTGCGACTCCGCGGCGCGCTTTACGTCTGTCAGACTGAAGATCTCGTCGAGGCCGGGGATGACCGAAAGCTCTTCGGCGGCAACCGCGTCCACGCCCCCCCAGTCCATCAGGGACAGCACGTACTCCTGGATCTCGCGCCAGCCCTCTTCGAGCCGCTTCTGCGCATCGATCTGTTGACCCCACAGATTGTGCTCGAGGTTGGTCGGCTCACTGCCCAAGTCGCGGTCGAAGGCGTCGGCAAGGGAATGCGCCGGATCCGTCGACATGACCAACGTTCGCAGGCCGGAACGAGCCGCTCGAAGGGCGGTCGCCGCAGCGACCGTCGTCTTTCCGACGCCGCCCTTGCCTGTGAACAGCAGAATGCGCATGGGCCGCCACTCTACCGGCGCCCCGATCCCGCCAACAACAGTCCCGCGGCCTTCCCCCGTTCGCCCGACGCCTAAGACGAGCGTTCTACGCGCTTCTTGAGCCCCTTCAGCGCGGTATCGATGATTCGCTTCTCCCCCTGTCGCTTCAGGAATCCAGGAATCGGGATCCCAAGTTCTGCGCTCGTCCGGTAGGTAACCTTCGTTGCGGCCCCCTCGGCTTCCAAGAGGTACTCACCCTCGATATTGCGGACACCTGTCCCGCCGGCAAAGCTCCACTCGATCCCCGAGTTCCCATCCCGGTAGTTGTAAGACAGCGAATAACGCGCGTTGATCGGGCCGGCGCTCAACTCGAAGTACACCAGGGTGGCGCGACCCCCGTCGTCTCGCTCGCGAACCTCAGTCGCCTGGAAATCCGCCCAGTCCGGGTATGCCTCGAAGTCGGTAATGACCTTCATGATGGCCGACGGATCGGCCTGGATCACGATGCTGCCCTCGGTGCGGTCGGCCACGGCTTTCTCCCCTCTCGTGGATTTCATTCTCGCACGGACCCCCGGTATCCTTGGACCGTATGGCGATCAAAGCGATTCTTTTCGACTTCGGCCACACCCTCATGGATTTCGGCCGCACGGAAGAGGCGCTCCGCGGGGCGTATTCCGTTATCCGCGACCGTCTCGCCGCTTGGGTGGAGGACCGATCGCCGCCCGAGATCGATGAGCTGGTCGAACGCATCGCCGACGAGATCGACCGGATGGTCGAGCGCTCCTACCAGCAACGCAAACTCGAGGAACTGGACATCATCGAGTTGTTCGACGACGCATTCTCGGCGCTGGGCTATCGCCTGCCCGAGGAGCTACTGCGCGAAGTGGCGGAGTTGGATCACGAAGCGCTCGTGAAGTCGGTGCGAATCGAGCCTGAGACCGTCGAAGTCATCCAACAACTGCGGAAGAAGGGCCTTCGCATCGGTCTGGTGTCGAACGTGTCGCAGTTGCCTGAGTTGCTGTACCGCGACCTCGAGAACTTCGGACTTCGGCCTCTGTTCGACGGGATCGGGTTCTCCAGCGAACTCGGCGTGCGCAAGCCGCGACCGAAGATCTTTCACTACGTGCTCGACGCGATCGGAGTCCAACCGGACGAAGCCGTGTTCGTCGGGGACCGCCTGGTGGACGACATAGCCGGCGCGCACGCGGTCGGAATGCGGGCCGTCCTCACTCGTCAGTATCGCAGCGAGGAACCGGACGACGACATCCAGCCCGACGCAGTGATCGAGCGGATATCCGAACTACCCGCGCTGATCGAGTCCTGGGTCTAGAACCGTCACGACGAGAGCGCTCCGGCTCCCGCGCGCGCCCGAAGTTCGAGAAAGTCCTTCAGCCCATTGATCCCCAGCCGGATCGCCCACCGATGACGCCGCACGCGTGAAGACGGACGGCGGAACCGTCCGCGATCGCCCGGCTCGACGTCGAGGTAGTAGTGCACGATCGTCCCGTTCTTGAAGGACTCCATCCACCACTCCCCCCGTCCCCGAAGTTCGCCCCGTTCGAGCGTCCACGTAAGCCCTTCGCGAGGACGGATGTTGGAGATCGCTGCGGCGAACTTCACTCGAGCGAAGCGACGCCCTGCCGGAGCGTCCAGACTCAGGCGGCCGCCGTTGGTCTGCACGCGCGCGCGCGGCCACCAAGGATCCCCTGCGCCGAGTTGCAGCAGCGCGCGCTGCACGTCTTCCAACGGCGCGGTGATGAATACTTCGTCGGTACTGCTCATTCGCACGGCGCGAGTATAGATGAGGCATCAGCCCGAAGTACCCTCTGCCTGGTGACGCCCCGTGGCGGTAGGATCGACCCGACATGGTCGGCGCCGGCGAACGAGACCGTGACCGCACAGGCCGGGCGCAAAGTGCTCGGCCGAGAGATCGCCTCGGCCGTCCGCTCCCTCGCGGCTCCCCGAACGAGCACGACGCTCGACCTCTGCCCGACGATCCCTTGGAACTTCTGCGGATCGGCGTGGAGCACTTCGATGCGCAGCAGTTCTTCGACGCACACGAAGCTTGGGAGACCGCCTGGCACCCGTCTCCCGCCACCGAACGGGAATTCTGGCAGGGAATCACGCAGATCGCCGTCGGATTCACGCACTTCCAGCGGAACAATCTCGTCGGCGCAGTGACGCTTCTGCGGCGTGGAGCGGCAAGACTCCAGGGCTATCCACCCGAGTTCCTGAGATTCCCGGTCGCACGACTCGCAGCCGACGCACACAACGCGGCCGACACTATCGAGCGCGATGGGCCCCACGCGCAGATCACCTTTCCCACGATTGCCGCCGATCGCCAAGAAGCCGCCTCAGCGGGCAGCGATGAGCGCGAGCGTTAAGACGACACCGACCAGAAAGCTGGTTCCCAACGTGGCTCCCAGCAGGTTCAAAGATCGCTGAAGCGTCGGGTCCCGGAACGCGCGAGACCACGAGCCGCCCAACGGGAGCGCGGTCACCAGCGCGAGGAGTCCGTACATCGGGAAGATCCCGAAGGCAACCTCGAGCGTCAGCGCAACATAAACCGCGACAATCGCACCGGCAGAAATCAGCAACGCCTTCTCCGGTCCAAGCACTGCCACCGGGGTCATCTTCCTAACAGCCTTGTCGGCACGCCAATGCAGGAAGTTGTGATGGAACACGACCAGTGTCGTCAGCATGCCGGGAACGATGCCCGCCCATACGGCCACCGCGTCAATGCGCCCCGTCTGGACGTAGTACGAACCCACCACGGGCAGCACCCCAAACCCTACGAAGATGCCCAGTTCCCCGAGCCCCTTACCTCGATAGCCGTACCGCAAGGGAGGCGCGAAGTACTGCCAGGCCAGAACAGCTCCCGTCGAACCGATCGCCAGCACGGCTACGCCGCGCGCGACGGCGATCACGGCGCCGGTGGCCAACGCCGCGGCGGCGAGCAACGCGGCAAGTCCCAGCATCCCACGCGCGCTCACTTGCCCGCTCTCAATCAGGCCGGAACCGGTCGCAATCGCGGTGCGGTCGATGCGCGCCAGCTTGTCCACGCCCGACCGTGCGTCGAAGTAGTCGTTGACGACGTTGGCTGCCAGGTGAAACGCAGCAGCCCCGGCAAGGGTCACGCCGAACCACCCCCACGCGTACGCGGCGCCTCGCTGCCACGCCAGGGCCGCCCCCACGACCACCGGGGACAGCATCACCGGCAGAGTCTTCGCGCGAGTCGCGCGACCGAGCACCGCGAGATCAACCAAAGGTGAACTCGGTGACCGGCGGAGTTGCCGTAAGGTCGGTGACGCGCAGCCGATCGACGCGGATGCGCACCGGAGTCGAGTCGAACCGTTCGAGGAACTCCCCCGCGGCACCCGTCTTCCGGCGGAGGCAATCCAGGATCTCCACGGCGTCCTCAGCGTCCGCAATCCTCACGGTGCCGGCACCTTGAATCCAGCGATCCGGCACGTCGCCGGCGACGATGAAGGATGCGCGCGGGGACCGACGGGTCATCTCGAGCTTGCGCGCGTCCAACACGAGGGCGCAACAGATATCAAGCGCGCCTGCGGTCGGCTCGTCCTCGACGAAGAACGCCTTCCCGACCCACGGCTCACCGTCACGATTCATCGCGATGGACATCGTCGTGTGCGAGTCGAAGATCCCCTTCGCAGCCTCGACGCGCTCCGACGCCTCAACTTCACTTGGGGTTAGATCGTCTGCCATGCCAGCAGGCTAACGGCAGGTCGCGGCCGCGGCAACGCCTGATGTCCAAAGCTAGGATGCGCGGCAGTGAAACGCGCCGAACCTAATCACGCGCGCCGTGGTGAGTTCACGGCCCTTTTGCGCCGTAATCCGGCCTTCGCCCGCGCGTACGGCGCTCAATTGGTTTCGTTCGGCGGCGACTGGTTCGCAACCGTGGCTCTGCAAGGCCTTGTTCTGGAGTTGACTCATCAGCCCTCGATCGCGGCACTGCTGCTCACGACGCAGATGCTGCCGACGGCGCTGGCCAGCCCGTTTGCCGGCGTAGTCGCCGACCACTTCGATCGCCGGGCGGTGATGATCATCGCCGACGTCGCGCGCGCGCTGCTCGCGCTGGGACTGCTGTTCGTTAACTCGACGAACACTTTGTGGATTGCCTTCGTCTGCATGGGATCGATGTCCCTGCTGGCCGCATTCTTCGATCCGGCCTCGTCCGCGGCACTCCCCAATCTCGTTCGCGAAGAAGACCTCCCCGCGGCCAACGTGCTCATGGGATCCGCGTGGGGAACGATGCTCGCCGTGGGCGCCGCGATCGGCGGCGCAGTCACCGCAACGCTCGGGCGCGACGCGGCGTTCATCGGCGATGCGCTGTCCTTTCTGATTTCAGCCTCACTTCTCGCCTCGATCACCGTGCGCTTCCAGTCGCGGGCATCCAGACCCGAGGGCCGGCCGCAATTCCTGAGCGGCTTCGCCGAAATGCTGCAATTCGCGCGCCGAGAGCGGCACGTCGGATCGTTGCTGATCGTCAAGGCCGGCTTCGGACTGGCCGGCGGCGTTCTGGCGCTGATCGCAGTTATGGCGACGGAAGTATTTAGTTCGGGCGACCGAGGAATCGGACTGCTGATGAGCGCGCGAGGAGCCGGCGCACTGATCGGCCCGTTCTTGTTCCGTCGGTTGTTCGGCACGCACGGTCGGAACTTGTTCCGCAGCATCGCTATCGCGTTCAGCGTCTTCGGTGGCGGATATGTCTTGTTCGGCCTCGCTCCGACGCTGTGGGTCGCTGCCGCCGGAGCCTTCGTTGCGCACCTGGGCGGCGGCGCCCAGTGGACTCTGTCCACGCTCGGATTGCAGAGATACTCGCCGGACGCAATCCGCGGCCGGGTGTTCGCGGCCGATTACAGCCTGATTTCGCTCACCATCGGCGCGTCGATGGTTGGCGCGGGTTTCCTCGCGGGACGCTACGGAACGCGTCCCGTGGTGCTCGGGCTGGCTTCTCTGGGCGTAGTGTGGACGGCAGCGTGGACCGCGCTCACGCGCGGGACTTGGCCTGAGTAACTCACCCGGAGTCCGACTGAATGGCGACAACACCCAACCAGCTCATCGATGAGACGAGCCCGTACTTGCTGCAGCACGCACTCAACCCCGTGGACTGGCATCCCTGGGGAGACGAGGCGTTGGCGCTCGCCGCCGCGCAGGACAAACCATTGCTCGTGTCGATTGGGTACGCCGCTTGTCACTGGTGTCACGTGATGGAGCGCGAGTCCTTCCAGGACGCCGAAATCGCGCGCGTGATGAACGAGTGGTTCGTGTGCGTCAAGGTGGATCGAGAGGAACGGCCCGACATCGATGCCGTGTACATGGCCGCGGTCCAAGCCCTCACAGGACGCGGCGGGTGGCCGATGACCGTGTTCTGCACGCCGCAGGCTAGACCGTTTTTCGCCGGAACGTACTTCCCTCCCGACGATCGCCACGGCATTCCATCTTTCCGTCGCGTCATGGAGGCCATCCGGGATTCCTGGGTCAACCGTCGACAGGATCTGGAGTCCCGCAGCGAGGAGTTAACCGCGCACCTGGCGCAGGCGCTGCCGGCGCGCGACGACGAACCCGATCCCCAGATCACCCAAGATGCCGCGCGAACGATGCTGGAGTCCCACGATTCCGAGTGGGGCGGATTCGGAACCGGGATGAAGTTTCCGCAGGCCTCGGCGCTGGAGTTCCTGCTGCGCATGCGCGATCGGATTCCGGGCGCGCGCGAAGCGCTTAGGCTGACGCTCGACCGGATGGCCCGTGGGGGAATATTCGACCAGCTCGGCGGCGGATTCCATCGCTATTCGGTCGATCGCGTCTGGCTCGTGCCGCACTTCGAGAAAATGCTGTACGACAACGCCCTGCTGCTGCGTCTCTACGCGCGCGCCTGGCAGGCCTTCGAATCGGAGGAGTTTCGCCGGACCGCGGCATCCACCGGCACATTCCTGCTTCGGGAGATGCGGCAGTCCGAGGGCGGCTTCTCCTCAAGTCTGGACGCCGATTCCGAGGGAGTGGAAGGCCGGTACTACGTTTGGCCGTACGAGGAACTGATTGCATCGGCAGGCGACGATATGCCGCTTGCGATCGCGGCGTTTGCTGCGGCCGGGAACGGAAATTGGGAGAAGACCAACGTCTTGTGGCGACCCCATACCGACGAAGAAATCGCTGCGCAGACGTCTACCACCGTTGAGGAGGTACGCGCAGCGATTGCCCGTGCCTCACATCGGCTATTCGAGGCACGAAGAGACCGGGCGCGACCCGCCACCGACGACAAAGTGCTCGCGGGATGGAACGGCCTGGCGATCGCAGGGCTTGCCGAAGCCGGACGCACCTTGGCGCGCGCCGACTTCATCCAGGCCGCAGCGGGGGCGGCGGACTTTGTCCTGACGCGGATGCGGACCCCGGACGGCCGGCTATGCCGATCCTGGAGAGGCGGACGCACCAGCGGTCCCGCCTATCTGGAGGACTACGCCATGATGGCCGACGGCTGCCTGACGCTCTACGAGACGACCTTCGACCCCCGATGGTGGGATGAAGCCCTCGGGCTCGCGCGCGACCTCTTAGCGTTGTTCGCAGACCACGAGGGGGCTGGGTTCTACGACACCGGATCCGACGTGCCGACGCTGTTGGTGCGGCCCAAGGATCTCGTCGACGGAGCCGTGGCCTGCGGAAACTCGGCGGCCGCCGGCGTGCTGCTTCGAATCACCGCGCTCTCGGGCGACAGAACCTTTGAGGAGGCGGCCGCGCCTTATCTGCGTGCGGTCGCGGAGCACGCACGGCGATCACCGCTTGGATTCGGCAGCGCCTTGTGCGCCCTGGACCGGTACGCGCGTGGATCGATCGAGATCGCCATCGTCGGCGACCTCGCCGCATCCGGGACTCGCGAACTGATCAAGACCGCATGGAGCGCCTGCGGCCCCGACGACGCGCTCGCTGCTGGACCCCAAGGATCTACCGAGCCGGCGCTCCTGCGGGGCCGGACAGAGCACGACGGACGAGCCGCCGCGTACGTCTGCCGCGACTTCGCATGCAACGCCCCTGCGACCGAATCGGCCGCGCTGCGAAAGGAACTCGTGGGGCAAACCGGCAGGTCCGAGGGTCGAAGGTAACCCTTCAGGTCGCCTTCTGAGCCTCCGGCCTTTAGTATCGTTGCCGCGCAGGGAATAGCCGGGCCCCAAAAACGTTAAGGAATCTAGCGGGGCAGAAAGGTGTGACACGCAACTAGTGGCACAAAGCGACGACGGACCGCCGTCCGACCGGGATGAGGATCTCGATCTCGACGACGCAGAATTGCTGGCGGAAGCCGCCGAGCAACTCGCGCAGGCTGAAGACGAAACCCCTCTGAGGCCGGAAGAAGCCGAGCGACTCGGCGATCTCGACGCGCTCGGAACCTACCTGCGCGAGATCGGCCGCTACCCCCTGCTGACTGCGGCGCAGGAGGTCGAACTCGCCAAACGCATCGAGGCTGGGATGAAATCCGATAAGCGCCTCGAAAAAGGCGAGAGCCTCACGCCGACCAAGCGCCGCCAGCTTGAGATGCTGGCGCGAGACGGAGCCTCCGCAAAGCACGACATGGTCCAGGCCAACCTGCGACTGGTCGTTTCGATCGCGCGCCGCTATCGCGCAACAGGCATCCCCCTGCTCGACCTTGTGCAAGAGGGCAACATCGGCCTGATGCGCGCGGTGGACAAGTTTGAGTGGCGAAAGGGCTTCAAGTTCTCGACGTACGCCACCTGGTGGATCCGCCAGGCGATCCAGCGCGGCATCGCCGACCGCGGCCGAGCCATCCGTCTTCCCGTGCACGTGCATGAGTTGCTGGTTCGGGTTCGGCGCGCGCGAAGCGAACTCGAAGCCCAACTCGGCCGTGAAGCCACGGACGAAGAGGTCGCCAAGGCCGCGCGCCTTCCCCTGGCGCGCGTGCGTGAACTACGCGGCCTTGCTGCGAACTTGCTGTCTCTGGAGACCCCGGTCGGCGAGGCCGGCGAGGCGACCCTTGGGGAATTCGTCCCCGACGAGGCCGCGAACACACAGTTCGACGACGTCCTATCGGGAATCGGTCGCGAGGAACTCGACCGCGTCATGTCGACGCTGACCGAGCGCGAACAGATGATCTTGCGACTTCGCTTCGGCCTCACCGGTGAAGAACCACTGACCCTGGAAGAAGTCGGCCGTCGGTTCGGTCTGACCCGTGAGCGCATCCGCCAACTGGAAGCCAAAGCGCTGGCCAAGTTGCGCCACCCGTCACGTTCGGCGGCGCTGCGAACCGAAACCTGATTCCGAACCGCCCTTACGCCCGAGCGACTTCTGGAACCAGCACTACAGTCGGCTCGCCGGGATACTCCACCGTAGGCACCCACCCCCGCCGCTCGATCGCCCGCTCCAGCGCCCGAACGACGTCCGGATCGAACTGAGTTCCCTCGCAGCGACGCAGTTCAATCAATGCCTCTTCCGGGCCGCGAGCAAGCCTGTAACTGCGCGTCGATGTCATTGAATCGAACGCGTCGGCGGCAGCCACGATACGGGCCGCGAGCGGGATCGCACTGCCCGCAATCCCATCGGGATACCCTCGGCCGTCGATTCTCTCGTGGTGGTGACGCACGGCAAAAACGGCTTCGCTCTCCCGAAGGAAGTCAATATCGTCGACGATCTCGCGCCCGTATACCGGGTGCGCCTTCATATGCTCGTACTCCTCATCGGTCAGCTTTCCCGGCTTGGTCAGGATCCGGGTCGAAACGACGAGCTTCCCCACGTCGTGCATCAAGGCAGCGATACGCAGTGCATGAACCTCGGTCCGCGACATCCGCATCTCCGTCGCGATCATCGTGGTGACCGCACTCACGCGTTCGGCATGTCCACGCGTGTACGCATCCTTGGCCTCGATCGCCGCGACGAGACTGCGCAGTGTCGCCTCGTACGCCTCCCCCATGCTCGCAGCCGCCTGGAACGCGCTACGCGCCACCAAAAGGGGAACCAGAATGAACACGACCGCCGCAAGCCCCATCTGCACGTACAGCACCGCGAGGAGCACGCCCAGGACCGCGAAGGCGAAGGTGCTGGCGACGATAGACAAGAAGTTCTCGCGCCAGACTTCGCGCATGGGCAGACGCCGTACAAGCGCGACCATCCCTGCGACAAGTCCGGTGTTGACAAGAAAGTAAGCAGCGGAAACTACGCACAGGGGAATCAAGATGCCCGGGAAAGCCGCGGCATTGAGATCAGCTCCGGGCCCTCGCATTGTCCGGTACGCGATCCCGGCGACCGCCGTCGACAGCGTCAGTTGGGCTCCGTTGAAGAACATGCGCCCAAGCCAGTCGGGACGGCTCCGAACACTCAAATCGAACGCCCCAAACGAGGCTGCGATTGCCGCCTCCGCGGGCCCGACGCCGGTAAGCGCCGCGACGGCGACCACGAAGCTGACCGAGTACGTGACCTGGGGGAAGTTGATCGGCGCCAATTCGGCGAGAAGGAACAGCAACCCAAAGCCGACCGCGGAGCCGAAGCGCACCGAGTCGCGAGCGAGAAACACCACCAGAACTCCTGCGGCAACAGCCACAGCGGTGGAGTACAACCACGCACGAATCGGGAAATCCCGCATGTTCGACCTCGGCAAGCCCTAGACGGCAGGAGGGCCTGGACCGAGGGCCCAAGCCTCCCCACTGCGTAACTTGTCGGCTTTGCCGAGCCGAACGTTTAGTACTTCGCCGATGCTCCTGCGATCAGGAACAAGGACGCGAGTGCGGACAGCACTCCCAGGATGCGCGCCATAGTGGTTACACCTCCCCCGCCAGCGGTTTTCCCCCAGAAACGGTCTTCGATGCGGCGACCGGCGCTTTCTGCCGGTTCGGTGTCGACAACTCGCCGGATGGCCCGAATGGAGACACACGGGTAGGCGGCATCCTCCCACCAGGGGGCGGGAAGAATGGCTGGCCCCCATTCGGGCCAACGCAGCGAGGGCCCCTGCTGGGGCCGAGCCGGACGTGCCGAGGAGTCCGAGGGGCCGGGCGCAACCGGCGAGAGCCCTTCCAGGCCATCCCAGTGATCCTTGCGCTCCATGCCGTCCCCTTTGGCGATTTACTTGGGCAAAGGGTATGGGGCGGACCGACCGGGAAAAACCGTGCAAAGTACGGATTTGAATACGGAAATCGGACACAAGGTAGATGTCCGGGTCGTTGCGCAACCCAGGACGTATGCAAGCAGTGTCTCCCACGTTCCGGTTCTTGTGCGACCCGCAGTCACCCCAGGATCACATGCAGATCACATGTCCAAGGTGGACAGGGCCTGCACAGGGCGGCGTCGAGGACCCGGCCCCCATGGGCGCGCCGCCTGGAATCCCCGCGCGCGATCGAGCGCGCATCCGACGCCGGTCCACCCGCGCGCCCGGCTACAGCGTCCCCGCAGGGACGTCGCGGTTCCGCATCGTCACGATCCCGAGCCACGCCGCCAGCGCGACCCAGACCCCGAGGACGACGAATGAGTGAGACGCGCGGAAGGCCGCCACTTCGAACTCCCGACAGCCGACCGGCGGCCCGCAGGTCGTGTATCGACTCAGCGGCCACCAGATTGCAGGCCCCGCACGCCCGGCAGCATCGTGGAACAGGCTGGCGACCGATTGCGCCGGCAGCACGTAGCGAAAGAAACCCGCGCCGCGCGTCAGCAGCCCGTCGCCGAGAAGGAGCAGCAAAGGCATCGCCAGTCCGGCAACGGCCGATCTCCCTACCGTCGCGGACAACGCCGCGAGACACGCGTACACCAGGACAACGACAAGTCCCGCCACGACGTCCCCCGCGTATGCGCGCACTCCGAGCCGTCCTGCGCCGCCTACATCCAGCGCGATTCGGAGAACCCAGTCCTCGGCGGCCAGAAGCACCTGCGCGCAGACGTACACACCGCCGACCACAGTGAGGATGCTCCGGAGTCGGGCGAGGTATGCGCGACCCCGATCCGGCATGTGAACAAGGACGGTCGGCCAGGTTCGGCCTGTCCAGTCCCTGCCCGCGAGAACGGCGCCTACCAATACCGCCCACACGACTCCGACGGCGGACCCGGTGGTTCGCGCTCGCCCGGCGGCGGCCTGGAGGGGAGCGAGTCGCCGCTCGGACACGGCGATCAACTGATCGAACTCATCCGAGAAAACGACCCGGAGAGCAGAAACGGGAAGGTCTCGAACTTTGCCCGGATCCAAACCGAAGCCAGGGTGGTAACACATCCCCGAGTCGCAGACCCCCATGCCCGCGCTGATACGGGTCGTCGTGCGCGCCAGATCCCGAAAGTGACGCTGCATCCTCAAGTCTGAGTAGGAGCTGAACGCCAGTCCTCCGAGCACGACGAGAAACGCGCCGGTGAGTAGCCACACTGAACGTCGGCGTACGGCCTCGTTCAACACGTCGGCTCCCCCACGTCTTCCCGCGGGCCCGGATCACCCGACCGGCCGCCGACCAACCGAATGAACGCCTCCTCCAGGGACTCCGAAACCGCACTGATGTGTTCCGGGAAGATCCCCCCGCCGGCAAGAATGCGGCACACCTCCGCCGGCGCAGCCCCCTCGACCCGAGCCGCTCCGCCGTCCACGCGAACGGAAAGACCGGCGCCGGACAGAACGTCTCGCACGGCCTCGAAATCCGACGCGACGACGCACACGGCGGCCGAGCCGGAGAGCAACTCGGCAACCTCTCCCTGATAGACAAGCGCGCCCCGCCGAATGAACGCGACGTGAGAACACACGCGCTCGACCTCGGTCAGGTTGTGGCTGGAAAGGAAGATCGTGCACCCCGCGCGCGCGCGCGACTCCAGGATGTTACGAACGAGCCGAAGCCCCGGCGGATCCAATCCGTTGGAGGGCTCGTCCAGAATCAACACGTCCGGATCGGCCAAGAGCGCAGAGGCCAGCGACAGACGCTGCTTCATTCCCAGCGAGTAGCCTCCCACTCGCTCGCGAGACCGCGACGACAACTCGACAAGGTCCAGAACGCCGTCCACGCGACCCACAGGCACGGCAGCGTGCATCTTCGCGAGCATGAGGAGGTTCTCGCGCGCGCTCAGGTGAGAAAAGAACGCCTGGCCCTCCAACATGAACCCGACCCGCCGCGAGCGAAGCGCCTCCGCGAGCGGCCGGCCGCCGATCAGTGCGCTTCCGCCGTCCGCTTTCAGCAGACCGGCACACAGCCTGATCACAGTGGACTTCCCGGCGCCGTTAGGTCCGAGGAACCCAAACACGACTCCCGCAGGAACAACCAAGGACACCGGTCCAATGCGCGCACGCGGCCCATAGGTCTTCGCGATGTCCCGAAGCTCAATCGCGGCAACCGTCATCGGATGATGCTCGCCCTCAAAGGCCCTCTCTCAGCAGGCGAGCAGGTCCCGCTGGACGCCGCACCCGCAATCACCGAGGAGAAGTGGAGCGGACTGCAGGACAAGCCCAGCGTGAACTCCCGGACGTGTCGGTGTCCTCATCTCTATTCGCGTTCTCGTCGGCCCCATTACCGTCAGCTACGTTCCTATACGTATACGTCGTGTCGCTCGCACAGGACCATTCCATTTGAGCCTCTGCTGTTCCTTGCCCCTCCTCGAACGGTTGCGCGTCCGCGATCACCGCCAAGTTATGCCAGAAGATCAGGATCCCCTGGCGCTGTAGCGTTACCCGAACATTCACCAACCCACTCTCGCTACTTGGAACTACCGTGCATGCTTCCTTTCCGTGCACTTCAACCATTCCCGTCGTATTCGTCGCGTCAAAACCGAACTGCGGCACATATGCCGTTGCGCCACAGCTAACGGACCCAGCTTGGGCGCCCACCATCGCAGCAACGTTGAGCGCTAGAACACCGGCCAACACAACAGGTACCGATCGGAAAACGCGTACACGCCACATGCCCTCTCCCCATCTGTCCCGGGCCTGCTTAACCCCCAGGACATCGAGATTACCATCCCCGCAGAGAGAGTCAATCGGCGTCCTTCCCCACGTCCCCGATCGCGCCAGCCCTCGTTTCCCCCGGTGCTGGGGTTCACCTCCGGCGTACTTCCGGCCCCAGCCTGCGCCGTCCCCCTTGGCTCGGACTGGCGGCCTGGGCCTCCTTCGTGGTCAACGTGGACGTCGTCCTGGACGGCCCAGCCTGCGGCCGTTCGCCGGAAGCTTGCGACGTCACCTTCACCGCCAAGCGATTGCACATGCCCGGCGCACTAAGGAGAAAGGAGGGACGCGAGGTCCCTCCTTACAGGAGTTCTCCTATTCCGGGGTCAACACCCCGGACTCACTAGGGAAGAATCGGTGGTAACGACGGCGGCCCGAACGCGAGCGCCGCATTTGCCGCAACCACCATCAGCAATGAAGCAGCCGCAAATACGGCGACCGACCGTGCCCAAAGTCTGCGCATCTGATCTTCTCCTTCCGCCTGTTTCCGACGACGGAGATGAAATCGGGGCTATTTGCGGGATGCCACACCCCCAAAAATGACTATCTTCGCCACCCCGAGTGCTCATCGGACCGCCAAAACAGAGGGGTCGGAGCAGCTCGAAAGAAACAGCCTGGGTAAACCTGGAAACTGGAGTACCCGCCGGCGCCGCCCTAGATAAGGCCTTGCTTTGCCGCCCAGGCTGCAAGCCCGGCTCGGCCGCTCACTCCCAGGCGCCGCTGAGAATTGGCGATATGGTCCTGGACCGTGCGTTCGGACAGGAAGAGTCGCCTGGCGATCTCGGCGTTCGTCGCCCCCGCCGCAACCAGAACAACAACCTCTTCCTCGCGAGTCGATAGACCTCGCGTCGACCGTCCAGAGCCCTTCGGGCGCCCGGCCCTAGGCCGCAGTCCCAATTCCCGCATGCAGCGTTCAACCGTGTTCACCTCGACGATCGCACCGGCCGCCAGGGCCAGTTCACGCGCCGCCTTCAGCCTCGTGATCGCCTCTTCGCGCCGTTCCGACAACGACTCCGCCGCCAAGCGCAGGCATCGCGCGCGGTCGGACACATTCGAGCACTCCGCGAGAATTTCGGCAGCGCGGTCAAAGTGTCCCACCGCCCCCGAACCGGACCTAGCCTTCTCTATCAAGCCCTTCAGTTCAGCGACCGTCGCTTCGTGTGGATGGTAGGGCGACGCCATCAACACGTGCTCTGCTTCCTGAACGCGCTGGGCCGCTTCATCGATTCGACCAGCCAAAACCAGCGAGCGGGCGTACAGCAGGAGCACGAGCAGTCGCATGTCGGGCGCCGAGTCCTCCGAGAACTCGTTATATGAACGGGCGAATTCCACAGTCGCCGCATCCGCCGGGCCGGCGCCGTGGACACGCATGATCAACTCGGCCAAAAGAGCCAGCGCAGCGGATCCGTCCTCGGCGACCGTCCCAGGGTCAAGGACCGCCGAAAGGTGGCGCATCTCGCCACCTAGATCCTCCCACCAGGAAACGATGATCCTTCGGGCCGCGTCCTCGTCGCCGCGTTCCACGGCAGCCCAGACGCGCACCACTCCCGCGTAGTGGCGCGCCCAACGCGTCGCTTCCAGGCGGCCTGCCGTCCGATCGGCCTCGGCAGGTGCGCCCATTCGCCACAGCAACCAGGCTCGCAAGTGGTCAATCGTGTGCACGTACAGCGTCCCGGTCCCTCGGACCAAGAACGCCCGAGCTTCCTCAAGATAGGTCAGGGCTTCCTGCAGACGCCCGCGCATGGCAAGCCGGAGTGCTTGGTTGCCGTGGGTCTTGCCGATCAATTCGTCCTCACCGGCGGCCAAAGCGAGTCGGCAGGCTTCCTTCCCGCGCGTCTCCGCCTCGACAACGTCGCCCCTGAACTCCGAGACCCACGCCAGCCCCTCGGTGGCCTCGGCGGTCAGCCGGGTGTCCCCGAGCTTGTCGGCACGGGCCACTCCCTCCAACAGAACCGCCTCGCCCCCGTCGGGATCTTCGAATACCCGGGCGAGCGCGTACCCCTTGTCTACGAGAACACGCGCGTATTGGGGGTCATCCTCGCAACCCGTCAGCAATGCAAGCGCCTCGTCGAATATCTCGACGGCCACCCGATCCCCAGCGGCGCTCTGCCTGACCCACGCGAGCCGAACCAGACACCGGGCGCCTTCGACGGGGCGCCGCAAATCCACCCACCCGTCCGCCGCGCGCCTCAGCGCTTTGGCGGCCTCTTCGAACTCCCGAGTGCGAATCCCAACCTCCGCACAACCTTCGAGAGCCTCAAGCATTGTGCCGTCCTGTTGCTCAAGCGCAAGCGCGGAAGCAAATGCCGCTCCCGCCTCGTCGAGCGCGCCGGCGTCGAGAGCTCGACGGCCGGCGAGGACGTGGTACTCAGCGGCGCGAGCCGAATCTCCGGCGCCTGCGAGGTGAACGGCGAGCGCGTGTGCGTACGGACCCAGCCGCGCGCCGTGATGACGCTCGATCGCAGCCGCAACCCGCCTATGGATGTCCCGACGCTCAACCGACACGATCGTCTCGGAAATCGCCTCCCGTACGAGCGCGTGGCGGAAGGCGAGTCTTCCTTCCTGGTCGGCCAGCAGTCCGGCGGTCACCGCCGAAAGCAGGCAGCGAGGGACCTCCCTCTCTCCGACCCCCGATGCATCCGCCAGCACCACCGGATCCAGAACTCCGGCCATCAGGGATGCGACCCTCATCACCTTCAGCGCAGGCGCGTCCAGCGCTTGCATTCGAGTCAAGACGGCGCGCGCGATAGTCGGCGGGATCGACTCGGCGCCGGCGACGCGGGCGGCAGCCAGTTCCTCGACGAAGAACGGCACACCGTCGGCCAGTCGTGCGATGACTTCCAGATCCTCCTGCGACGGAGGCGATCCCCACATCGCCTCGAGCATGACGACGAGTTCCTCTCCCCCGAGATGAGTGAGGTCGATCCGAGTGGCCAGCCGGTCCCGCCGCAAGAGATCTAACAAGCGCGTCGCACTTCCGCCCTGCGCCTCCTCGGGACGGTAGGTGGCCAGAAGCAAGATCCCGTCGTCCCGAGCCGACCGAGCCAGGTGAGCAATCACCGCCTGCGACAACTCATCGGCAGCATGCAGGTCCTCTGCGATCATCACCGGGTTCGGACCCAGCCTCGCCACCAACCCACGAGTCCGGGCCGCCACCTGACGCGGAGCAAGGCTCGCGCCGCGGTCCTCGAGGTCCTCCGCCAGCTCGTGCGCCTCCCGCATCCCCCCCGGCGCCACCGACGCGAGGTCCTCCAGCAGGTCGACGATGAGTGAATACGGACCAGGGCTCGTCATCGCTTCGGGGCGACCCCACGCGAACACGTGGCCGTGCGTCTCGGGCGACTGCGCGAACTCCCTGAGCAACCGCGTCTTGCCGAGCCCTGCCTCTCCGGCCACGAGCACCAGTCCACCGCCCTGCGCGAGCGCCGCCGCGAGCACATCCATCTGCTCGCGGCGCCCAACCAACACGGGACACGTCGTGGCGGTCGCCATCACCGACCACCGACTTCGGTGCACTCACTCATTGCCGGAATCCCTGCGCTACGGTTCGTGGTCGTTACACTACTGTTTCGCGCGATCGGCCCATGTCCTTCTCGCCCTGGAGGTCCGACTGTGTTTGCACTACTGGCGATCGCCCTCGGATTAGGGCTCGCGATCGGAGCCGCGTTAGGCGGGACCCCGCGCGCGCTCGCAGATGTTCGTTTGCGCGCCACCCCGCTACTGGCCGCGGCACTCGTCGCCGGACTAGCACCACTGGCAATCGAGATCGCCGCAGAACCGCGACGATGGATCCAGACGGCCACCAACCTCGGCGTACTGATCTTCCTCGCCGTGAACGCACGCGTCCTGCGCGGAAACCTGCGTGCCGGCTTGGCTCTGATCTCACTCGGCTGGGCGCTGAACTTCCTCGTCATCGCCGCAAACAAAGGCATGCCGTTGTCCTTGTGGGCGTGGAAGCACTCAGGGCAGACCGGAGCGCCGACGCCCGGAGAAGGCGGATTCTTCAAGATCGTGCTCGCCGGTCCCGACACGATTCTGAGACCGCTGGGCGACATGATTCCGCTGCATGCGCTGAACCAGGTCGTGAGCCTCGGCGACATCATCCTTCTGGCAGGGATCGCGGCGCTGATCGCGGCAGGCATGCGCAGCGCCCCGTGCGAGATGCCGGCCGAATCCGGCTCTGCCGAGGCAGTCGCCGCGCACGAACGTCGTTAGGCGATCGCATGACGGAGCCGGACAACGTCCTGCGGGTCGGCGCGGCGCGCATCCGTATGTCGGAACTTGTCTTGCGGTTCTCGCGCGCGAGCGGCCCCGGTGGACAGAACGTGAACAAGCGCTCCACTCGCGTGGAGGTGTTCTTCGACGTCGCGCAATCCCCGTCGCTAACCAGCGCGCAACGAACGCGCGCAACGCAGCGTCTCGCTACGCGACTCGACGCGCGCGGACGGATTCGCGTCACGTCGTCGGCCGGGCGAACGCAAGCCGACAACCGCGAACGAGCAATCGCGCGTCTTGTGAGCCTTCTGGCCGAAGCGCTGCGCGCGCCCCCTCGGGCTCGGGTGCCGACGCGCCCGTCGGCGAATGCGCGCGCGCGGCGTGTTGACGAAAAGAAGCGTCGCGGAACGACGAAACGTCTCCGCTCACAACCCCGCGACGACTGACCGTCAACCGCCGTATAGGTCCTCGATCGCCTCACCGAACTTGTCCACGATCGCACGTCTGCGCACCTTCAGGGTCGGAGTGATCTCGCCGGCATCCATCTGGAAGTCCCGATCCAGCACATGCCACTTCTTGATCTGTTCGACCCGCGCCAGGTTCTCGTTGACCTCCGCGATGACGTTGTCGATCAACTGACGGATGTCTGGGTGACCCACCAGTTCGGCGAACGAACCGGGTATCCCCTTCTGCTCAGCGAATTGTGTCACCTTCTCTTGGTCCAGCGTCAGCAGTGCCACCAGGTACGGACGCCGGTCGCCGATCACAACGCTCTGCGAGATCCACGGCGAGTACTTGAGCATGTTCTCTATCACCTGCGGTGCAATGTTCTTGCCGGCCGCGGTGATGATCAAGTCCTTCTTGCGATCCGTGATCCGAAGGAAGCCGTCTTCGTCGATCACGCCGATATCGCCGGAGTGCATCCAACCCTGCGGGTCGATCAGCTCTGCAGTGGCAATCGGGTCTCTGAAGTACCCCGGCCCCACGTTGTCGCCCTTCACGAGGATCTCGCCGTCCTCAGCGATCTTGACCTCGACGCCGGGAAGAGCCTGGCCGACGGTCCCGATTCGGATGTCCAGCGGCCGGTTGATCGACGTCGGGCCGCAGTCCTCGGTCTGACCGTAGACCTCTGCGACCGGCAAGCCGATCGCGTGAAAGAACCGCAGGATCTCGGGATTGATCGGCGCCGCGCCGGAAACCAACGCCTTCGCCTTGTCCAGACCGAGCGCGGCGCGCGCGAGCGCGAACAGCCCCGCGTCGGCCTCGGCGTACTTCGCCTCGAGTTCGGGCGGCAACTGCGTTCCCGCCTGCAGCGCCTCGACGCGCTTGAGGCCGAGTTGGATCGCCTGTTCGGCGGGCTCTCGCTGCTCGGCGGGGAGGTTCTCGATCAAGCCCGTGATGCCGGCGTAGAACTTCTCCCACACGCGCGGGACCCCAAAGAAGACCGACGGCCGGCACGCCTGCAGGTCCTCGCGTAACGTTTCTATCGACCCCGCGAACCAGGTCTCCAGTCCCAAACGGATCTGCTGGAAGTGACTCGTGACGCGCTCGGCGATGTGCGAGAGAGGCAGGTACGACAGCGCGCGGTCACCGGGCTCGGTCTCGAGCACGCTCGCCAAGGCGTCGCACGTCCAGACGATGTTGTGGTGCGTCAGCATCGCGCCCTTCGGCGGACCGGTCGTCCCCGAGGTGTAGACCAGCGTGCACAGGTCCTCGGGCCGCAGGCCGGCAACGTGATCGTCGAAATCCGACGGATTTGCCGCCGCAAACACGGCACCTGCTTCGATGAACGCCTCCCATGTCGTCACGAAATCGTCCGGCCGCACGCCGTCGGCATCGAACACTACGACTCGACGCAGGTCCGGCAGATCCGCGCGCGTCTCGAGCACCTTCGCAAGCTGCGCGGAGTTCTCGACGAAGATCACCTTCGACATCGAATGTGCGGCGATGTACGCCGCCTGCTTGGGTGCGTTCGTCTGATAGATGGGGACCGTAGCCCCTCCGCAGGCCTGCGTTGCGATGTCGGCGACATGCCACTCGAATCGATTCCCCGACAGGATCGCTACCTTGTCGCCGGCGTCCACGCCGACGTCTCGTAGTCCTCCCGCGACGCGACGAACGAAATCCTCGTACTCGGCCCACGAGATCCCTTGCCACTCGCCGCCCACCTTGCGGCGAAACGCAACCACATCAGGCCCGCTTCGGGCGCGTTCAACGAACGTGTGAACGACGGTAGCACCCATCGCACTCCTCCCCAGTCCGGCTCTCTCCTGTTGTATAGCCGGTCGGCGCAACCGTGCGCCACCCCTGCATGTCGCTATAGCGCGCGAATCATGCCCGCGTATCGCTCGACGACACTCTCCCAACGGTGAGATTCCTCGACGAAACGGCGGCCGTTCGCGCCCATCGCGCGCGCGCGCGATGGATCGCCCAGCAATCGAGAGAGCGAATCGGCGAGCGCGACGGAGTTCCCTCCGGCGACGACGTCTCCGGTCTCTCCAACAACGACCGCCTCAGGCGCGCCGCCGGAATCGCCGGTGATCGCGGGGCGCGCGCAAGCCTGCGCCTCGAGGTAGACCAAGCCCAGACCTTCGACCTCCAGACCTGCGAAGCGGCTGCGACACGGCATCGCAAACACGTCGCCGGCCGCGTAATAGGCCGCCAAGTCCTGCTCGGAGACTTCACCGGCGAACACCGTCGCATCGGCGACGCCGCGCGCGCGCGCCAGCCGCTCCAGGCGCGCGCGTATCGGTCCCCCGCCGGCAATAAGCAGCGTCGCATCGGGCACTTCACGCCGCACGGCCGGGAGCGCGCGGATGAGGGTGTCCTGCCCCTTTCGCGGAACCAAACGACTCACGCAAGAGATCACCGGACGGCCTTCCAGTCCGTAACGCCTGCGAACTTCGTCTCCGCTCACCTCGGGGTTGAAGCGATCGATGTCCACGCCGGTGCGCAGCATCCGCACGGCCCCTGGGGTGCCAAGCGCCGGTTCGAGAATCTCGCGCGTGAAATCGCTGACGACCGTCACGAGCGCGGCCGCGTCTCCAATGCGGCGCAACCACCGACGCAACCCCGGCAGGCGCGCCCAAGCGACTTCAAACCCGTGCGTGTGCACGACGACCGGACGATCTATGGAAGCCGCAAACAAGTTCATCGGCAAGACGGCCCCAAACGCCACGACATCGGCATCGGCAGCCATCGACCGCACGGCAGCACGAAGCTTCGACGTTTGCCGGCGAACTTCACCCGGCCATCGCACGATCTCCATCCCGGACGCGGCATCGAACGCGGCATCTCCGTTGAATGCGGGTGCGAGAACGCGAACCTGCACACCGCGCTCGGCGAGACGCCGGTAGATGTTCCACAGGTAGCTCTGGATCCCACCGACGCGAGGTGGAAAGTCGTTCGATATCAGCAGGAGTCTCATGGTCTGTGTGCGGACTCGTAGTCGAGCGCAGACTGGATGCGCTCCAAGGGTGCCGGATGAGTGTAGAAGGCCCAGCGAAGCACACGATTCGGCCGCAAATCGGCGAGCGCGTCACGAGAGAGATTGACTTCAAGCGAAATCGCAGCCGTCGGGTCCTTCGTGACGGTGATGGCGGTCAGGTCGGCCGCCGCCTCCGCGCCTCTCGAGATCCAGTTCTGCAGCGGTGCGGCGACGAGTCCGGCGGCAACGATGAAGAAGGCGAGGAACGGAAGAACGCGCGGATCACCGGGTCCCGACACGCCGATCCAGCTCGTGAACCTGCCCCACCCGAGGATCAGCCTGATCACCACGATTCCCGCGACGACGCCCGCCGCACCGTACAACGCGCCCTTCAAGACGTCGCGGTGCTTCTCGTGCGCAATCTCATGCGCAACGACGACATCGACCTCGCGCGGGGAGGACTTCTGAAGCAGAGTGTCGTACAGCACGACGCGACGCGTTGAGCCGATTCCGGATACGTAAGCGTTCTGCTTCGTCGTGCGCCGGCTCGCGTCGGCAACCAGCACGTCGCGCACGCCTACCCCTTCCGCCTTTGCGATCGCGAGCACGCGCGCGCGAACTTCCCGCGGCGCGGGGTCAAAGCGATTGAACGCGGGTTCGTATACGACCGGAAACACCCACACCAGCAAGAAAGTGAGACCGACGCCGGCAAGCGCCGCATACGCTGGCCAGACCCTAGGCAACGCGCGCGCAAGAGCGACGAACCCGAGCCCCGCCGCGCACGCCACTACAACCTGAAACCCCGTAGCCTTCGCAATGTCGATCAGCGCCCCGGCGAGCGAGTCAGTGCGCAGCCCCCAGCTGCGATCGTGCGAGTGCGAGAGGACGGAGAACGGAAGCGCAAGCAAGACCGGCACGACGACCACGACCGCCGCGAGCAGCAACGCTTGGCGCACCCAGCGCTCACCGGCGATGCGAGCGGACCAGTTGCCCAGGCGGCGCGAACCCGGACCCAGGCCCATCGCTCCCGTCGCCAAGAGCGCGACACCCAAAGAGCTGAAGGCCGCGAGGTAATGCGGTCCCTTGTAGCGGTCGGCGCGCGCGATCTCCTCGACCGAGAAGAAGTCCGTCAGGCGCGCGCCGCCCTCCCTGCCGGCTGCGAACAACCCAGCGAGTGATCCAAGGAAACCGAAGATGCGCCCCACGGGCCGTGATTCTAGAGGGAGTACCATCGCAACGTGACCCGCGAGCCGACGACGCCCCCGCAACGCCCGGCCCCACGGTGCTCCGAGTGCGCCGCGTCCATGGTCTTCGACAAGGGATTTCAGTCGCCTGATGGATGGGCGGAACGCTTTGCCTGTCCCGAATGCGCTCGCACGCACTATCGAAACTACGGACGGGGCTCGGTCTAGAACCGACGGTCAGCGCGACCGACGCCGCGCCGCAGGCCTCTTGGCCGCAGCCTTGCGGGCTGGTGGCTTCTTCGCCGCAGGCCTCTTGGCCGCAGCCTTGCGGGCTGGCGGCTTCTTCGCCGCAGGCCTCTTGGCCGCAGCCTTGCGGGCTGGTGGCTTCTTCGCCGCAGGCCTCTTGGCCGCAGCCTTGCGGGCTGGTGGCTTCTTCGCCGCAGGCCTCTTGGCCGCAGCCTTGCGGGCTGGTGGCTTCTTCGCCGCAGGTTTCTTCGGCTCACCAGAGCCACCCGATGGCGCGCGCAATGCCCGGCCGGTTCCTTGCACCCAGCCCAGATCCGCAGCCAGCTTGTTTGCGGGAGTCAGCTCCCGAGTTCGCTGATCGAACTTCCATGAGGCCTTGCGTGACCTGCCGCGGAAGGAGAACGTCAGCGTCACCGTCCACGGAAGTCCGTCTCGCCTGGTCGCCGACCAAGCGTCGGCCAGCATGTCGTCGGTAAGGCGCACGCGCCGCGCGATATTGACGGCGACGGCCTCCCCAAGAGGCAACCGCGACATCCCCAAACGCGGCTTCTCCTGGTACGTCGACTTCGCATCGGAGATGACACCTGCGCGTTCGTACAGCACCGGTGGATAGAACTGCTCAACGTACGCAACGTCAACTTCCGCCACCTGCGCGACCTGCTTCAAAGATGTGCCCGAACGCAGGAGCCGCTGCATCTCCGGCGGAGCCAGCTTCGGTTCAGTGGGCGGAACCGGCTCTTCCGCGCCACCTCGCGCAGCATCACGGCGTGCGTACACAGCGTCCTGCAAAACCTTCAACAGCCGCTTGTCGATAGCCACAGAGTGGCTGCCCTTGCGGCCGGAAGGCTTGTTACTCAGGACAAGTTCGGCCTGGTCCGGCGACGTGCCGACCACGCGGAGTTTGATCATGACGAGACCCCGATCACCCGCGCATTCTTGCCCACGAAACCATGCAGGGCAAGCACCTGCGGATTTCTGACGCAAAGAGTGGGCGCCGGTCGTCGGCGCCCACTCGTCCTCCTGGGGGAGGAAACCTCATTTCAGTTGCGACCTCGGCCGGCCCTCAGCCCGTTAAGAGATCCAAACGCACACCGGGAAGCAAGCCCCCGTCTCTCAGAGATCGCAGCGCTCGCTCCTCGTCCACATCGAAGATCACTGCGCCCGCGGGACAGTCCAGGACGTAGGACACCAGACAGCCGTCGCAGGCGTCCGCTTCACGCCCGGGACAGTCGCTGCAATCCAGCGTTAGGGTCTCGGTCTGACGGTATGCGGCCATGGTCGGCACCTCCTGCGGTCACCCTAGGGGGACCCCCCGACAAAAACCGCCGCCGGACGCTAGAGAGCGCCGCAGTCGCGAAGAGAGGCGATCTCGGCGTCGGTGTACCCGGCCGCCCGCAGGACTTCGTCCGTGTGCTCGCCGATACCCGGCGGCGAGGCCATAGGTCCAACCGAATCGCCTCGGAGCCTGATCGGATTCCCGAGGGCAGGCACAGATCCCCCGCCCGGCAACGGCACCTCCGCGATCATGCCGCGCGCGCGCACTTGCGGATCCTCGACGGCCTCGTCGAAGTCCTTCACCGGACCAAAACATGTCTCGAGGTGCTCGAGTTCCGCACACCATTCGTCCCGTGACTTCGTGAGCAAGACCTCTTGCAGTCGGGCGCGAATCAAATCCTGTTCATCGTCGGAAGCGAACTGGCGCTCGATCAGCTCCGGCAACCCGACGGCCTCACACAGCGCGCGCCAGAACTGAGGCTCGAGAGCACCCACGGTGACGTAACGGCCGTCGCCGGCGCGATACACCCCGTAACACGCCATCTGACCCGACAGCCCCATCCGCCCGCGACGAGGAACCTCTCCGGTTACCCAGGAGGCTTGCGCGTGGATCGAGAGCCAAGACATCGCGCCGTCCATCATTGAGATGTCGACGAAACGGCCCGTTCCCGTCCGCTCGCGCTCGGCGAGCGCGGCCAGGATTCCAACTGCACCCATCAAGCCCCCGCCTCCGAGATCGGCGATCTGCACGCCGGGAATCACGGGCGGCCCATCGCGGTCCCCTACAAGGCTGAGGACTCCCGCGTAGCCGAGATAGTTCACATCGTGCCCGGCGCGCTGCGCATACGGACCATCCTGTCCGTACCCCGTGATGGCGCAATACACCAGCCGCGGGTTCTCGGCGGCAAGCGCGTCGTACCCCGCCCCGAGACGATCCATCACGCCCGGCCGGAAAGACTCCACCAGCACGTCGGCGTCGCGAACGAGGCGCTTCAAGACCTCGACGCCCTCAGGTCGCTTAAGGTTGAGCGTCATCGAGCGCTTGCCGCGATTCAATGCGATATGACCCGCGGCGACGCTGCCGGACATCGGCGGGATCCAGCGAATGTAGTCACCCTTGCCCGGCTCCTCGACCTTGAGGACGTCTGCTCCAAGATCGGCAAGCAACATGGTCGTGTACCCGCCGGGAAGCAGCCGGCTGCAGTCGAGCACTCGAAGGTGCGCAAGCGGGCGCATCACTGCGTCGGAACCTTCTGCACTACCTCGATGTGCTCCGCGCTACCGCACCAGCGGCACGTCACGCGCACGATCTCCTCGCCGATGATCTCTTCTTCCTCGATCGAGGGGTCACCGCCCAGCGAGTAGTGCAGGTACTGCCGCGTATGCCGGCGCGCCTCGACGTCGAATCGGGTGAGGTTCCCGCATCCGCCGCAGCGATAGCGCGTGTCCGGAGATGTCGGTGTCGCCATGGGGCCGGAGTATACCGGGGCCGCGCGATCGGCTCCGCCGGCCGGCCCGGTGCGGCTCCACGGTATGCTCGTCGACGACCTGAGATCCACACGGAGGAATCGCCGATGAGCAACATGCGCCGCGTGCGGGTGATCGCGAATCCTGCGGCGCGCGGCGGCGCGCGCGACGTGGTCCCCCAAGTGATCGCGCGCCTTCGTGCGCTTGGTTGCGAAACACGCGAGACGTGGACGCGCGCGCCGGCCGAAGCGATCGACGTCGCAGTCGCCGCGGCACGAGAAGGCTTCGATACGATCGTCTCGGTCGGTGGAGACGGAACCGCCGGCGAAGTCGCCGAGGGCCTGGCGCGCGCACGAGGGCGTTGGCCGGGTGCGACGTCGGAAGCTACGGCCGATCCGGCACTCGTGATCGTTCCTGCGGGCACGGGAAACTCTATGTTCCGCGCGCTGTGGAGCGACCGGCCGTGGGAAGAGGTGCTCGACGAAATCGCGGCCGGGCGCGCGCGCGTCCGCACTCTCGACCTCGGTCGCGTCGTCGGAGCCGACCGAGCGTTCGTGCTCGGAGCCAGCGTGGGATTCCTCGCGCGCGTCGTCGAAGTCGCGGCGGGCTTGGACGCACTTGCCGGACGAGAACGCTACGCGGCCGCGGCGATGCAAGCGATGCAGACCCTGCAGACCGAACCGGTCGAGGTGGAAGTGGACGGCGTGGAGTTGTTCAAGGGCTCGGCGGTGTTGGTCGTCGCGGGAGGCGCGCGCCACCGCTCGGGTGTCTTTGAGTTCCTGCCGCGCTCGATGCTCGACGACGGTTTGCTGGATGTCAGCGTGATCGAAGGCACAGATGCATCGGCAATCACCGAGATCGCCGCTCTGATTGTTCAAGGCGCACACCTCGATCGGCCGGAGGTTCGATACGCGCAGGGATCTCGCATCCGCATCTCGCGCACCGACCGAGCGCCGCTGGTCTTTGAGCGCGACGGCGACCTCGGCCGGGCGCGCGGTCCGGTGCTGGAACTCGAGGCGGTTCCCGGCGCGGTGCGCGCGTGGGCTCCACCCGACGCCCCGGCGGGTTGACGCCGGGCCCCGCGCCTAAACCGTCATCGCTTCGCGAAGGACCGCAACCAGGTCACGGGGCGACAGCGTCTCAAGTCCGCCGATCGCGTCCGCGGCCGCTTGGGACCCACCGCACGCCAGGAACTTCTCCCGCATCAGCGCCGGGTGCTCCCGGCGAGTATCCGGGCCGGCGGCACCTATCGGGATTTCTCGGTCCCGAACGGCGGTGCGACCCCCCACAAGACGCACCTCGACGCGCGCGCCGACTGCCTTTTCCGCCTGCTCGAATGTGATCGCCGGGGCGCCGGGCTCAAGCGGTTCGCCATCCATCGCTCCCAGAAATTCGGCTGCGCGAGGGCCGGCGGCCCGCAAAGCTTCGCCGACAGGCGCCGTCGCGAGCAGCGCGCGCCGCGACAGCGCCGGATCGTGTTCAACGCGTACGCGGGCCGCAAGGTCCCACACCGCTGAATCACGGATGCGATCATCGCCGAAGTCCGCGGGTCCGAGCGCGCCGCGAGCGAGCATCACCGCAACGTTGTAAGCCACCGAGAAGTTCAAGGCGGCCACTGTCGAATCCGGCCCCTTCACGTACGGCCCCGATCGGTAGTTCATGCCGACGGTGAACACCGGCGCGCGCACCACGATCTCCTCGACATCCGGCGCGACGAGCGATCCAAGCTCTCCGTAAAGGTCGCGCGCGCAGTCCAGGGCCGCGTCGATGTACGCGCACCCCGGGTAGACCTTGAACGACAACGTCTCGGTGTGCCAGCGCTCGCCGAGTCCGTCGATCACAGCCTGCGGCAGCGGCACCGAAGAGAACTTGGCAAGGAACCCGTCACGATGCTCCAGAATATCGGGCGCACCGCGCAGTCCCGCCGCCGCAGCGTCGCATGCGTCCAGCGCCACGCCGATCGGAACCGACGCGGTGAATATCTTCGCGTCGCTTCCCATGAACGCCCGGTATAAGGCCCACGGCGGCGCCGCAAACGCGATTCCCCAGGCGTCTACCCACTGGGCCTGCGATCCCCCCTCGGCCCGCAGGCGCGCGGCGACCGCTCCGGCCAAATGTGCATGCGCAGCGGTCTGCCCACGGAAGTGCCCGAGCGTAGCCGAAGCCGTGATACGGGCGGCGCACTCATTCGCGGCGATGATCGACTCCAAGAACGCACGACCGTTGAGCCCCAGGATCGCCGCATAGGCGATAGGGACGTTAACCGTGGAGTGCGAGACATGCCCCGCATAGACCGTGTCATCGAAGTCCAGACACATCGTCAACGCCGCAAGCACGTACGCCGCGCGGCGAGGATCTTCCTGCGTCGGGGACCCAAAAGCCCGCACCGTCCGCCGCCCCAGATCGTGGGCGAGGCCGGCGCGCGCGGCGCCGAGTTGGGACAGAACCTGGCTCCGGGCGAAAGCCACGACACGGTCGGGCACGTCGTCAAGCGACATGCGACTTGCCCAGGCGGCAAGAGTTTCGGTCAGAGTCACGGCCGAGAGCGTACCGGTGGCGCGCCCGTCCGGTGCGAATCGGCTTCCAAGATTGAGTCCGAACGCTCGTTCGGATAGGCTTCCGAGCCATGGCGCTCGGCATGCAGCGGTCCTTCGATGATCTCGGCAGCGCGCTGTCGGACACAGAGTTCGTCGTGTTCGACCTTGAGACCACCGGTGGATCGCCCGCCTCCTGCGCCATCACCGAGATCGGCGCCGTCAAAGTGCGCGGCGGGGAAGTCGTCGGAGAGTTCCAGACCCTGGTCAACCCGGGCGTTCCGATCCCCGCAGCAATCACTTACCTCACCGGAATCACCGACGACATGGTGGCCGGCGCCGAGCCGATCGATCGCGTGCTGCCGGCGTTCCTCGAGTTCGCCGGGCGCGCAGTGCTGGTCGCGCACAACGCTAGTTTCGATACGCGCTTCATCGCCGCAAACCTCGCGCGCCACCACTACCCCGCCATGGGGAACCCGATCGTGTGTACCGTTCGACTCGCCCGGCGACTGGTGCGGGACGAAGTTCCCAACTTGAAGCTTGCGACGCTTGCGCGCGCGCTCCGCGCGCGCACCAGTCCCTCTCACCGCGCGCTCGACGACGCGCGCGCGACGACCGACGTCTTCCACTCGCTGATCGAGCTGGCCGGACGGTGGGGCGTGTCACACCTGGACGACTTGCTCTGGTTCCAGTCTTCGCGTGGACACCCCTCGTACTCGAAGGTTTCCCTCGCCGAGGAGTTGCCGCGCGCGCGCGGCGTCTACCTGTTTCGCGGCGAAGACGACACGGTGCTCTACGTCGGCAAGGCGACCGACCTTCGCTCACGCGTACGGCAGTACTTCGGCGGCGACGACCGTCGCCACATCGACGACTTGCTGCGCGATCTCGCTCGCATCGACCACGTTCTTTGCGCAACCGACCTCGACGCGAGCGTGCTTGAGGCCCGTCTGATCCGCGCGCACTCACCTGCATACAACCGCGCGCAACGCGGGCGGCGCGCGCAGTGGTTCCTGACGCTCACCGACGAACGCTTCCCGCGCCTCAGCGCCACGCGGCGCGCGCGCAGCTCAGGCGGCGCGCCCGACGGTGCCCTCGGACCGCTGGCGTCCACTACCGCAGCCGCGGTGCGCGAGGCAATCGAGGAAGCCACATGTGTGCGAACATGCACGCCCCGCATCACAGCACGCACCTCGATTCCGGTGTGCGTGCGCGGTCAGATCGGACGCTGCCCCGCCCCGTGCGACGGCGCGGTCGATCCCAACGCCTACGCCGAAGTTCTGGATCCCGTCCGGCGCGCGCTCGGCGGGGACCCCACGCGCGCGATAGAAACGCTCGCCGCTCGAATCGAGCACCTCTCGTCGGCGTCTCGCTTCGAGGAAGCCGCTTCCACTCGCGACCGCCTGTCGGCCTTGGTCGAAGCCGCGCGCGCCGGGCGCGCGGTGAATGCCGTTCGCGACGCGGGACGGATCAAGATCGCCGTCGGCTCAGACGTCGCGATCATCGAAGCCGGCTCCTTGGTGAGCGTGAACGGGCAAACGCTTCCGATCGATACCGACGGACACCCGGACGAAGAACGACTCATAGCCGGATGGCTCGCCCGCAACGTCGAACGCATCCGTTTGATCGCGTGCGACGGCGAGTTTGCGACACCCCTGGAGGGCGGACGCATCGTCGCCGAGTGGTTCGAACGCATCCGCAAGATGCGGCTCACCGCCGCGCCGGGGGCCGACCCGTTGCCGCGCGCGCCATCATCGCTGCCCGCCTACCGTCACGCCGCCGCGACCGCGGGAGCATCCGCGCGGTAGGTTGTACCGGCTCGCACCCGGGGAGGGACCTGCATGAACTCAAAGACCTTGTTCTCCGTCGAAGGCAAGACCGCGATCGTAACGGGCGGATCTCGGGGAATCGGCCTGATGATCGCGCGCGGATTCATCGACGCCGGCGCGCGCGTCGTGATCTCCTCACGCAAGGCCGACGTCTGCGACGCTGTGGCGGCGGAACTCGGACCCAATTGCGTGAGCATCCCCGCCGACCTCTCCAATTCGAAAGGAATCGAGCACCTGGCGCGCGCCGTCTCTGAGCGCGAGAACGCAGTCCACATCCTGGTGAACAACGCCGGCGCAACGTGGGGCGCGCCGCTTGAGGAGTATCCGATAGAGGCCTTCGACAAGATCTGGGCCGTGAACGTCAAGGCGATCTTCCACTTGACGCAGTTGCTGCTCCCGTCATTGCGCAAGGCCGCCGTGCCCGGCGATCCCGCGCGCGTCATCAACATCGGATCGATCGACGGGCTGAAGGTTCCCTTCTTCGACAACTACGCATACTCGGCGAGCAAGTCGGCGGTGCACATGCTGACGCGCCACCTCGCGCACAACTTGCTGAAGGACAACATCACCGTTAACGCGATCGCGCCGGGGTTGTTCCCAAGCAAGATGACGCAGTTCGCCTTCGAGAACGCCGGCGAGGCGCTCCTCTCGGCCATTCCAATGGGCCGCGCCGGCGAACCCGAGGACATCGCCGGAACCGCGATCTACTTGTCCTCACGTGCCGGCTCGTATCTGACCGGTGCAGTCATCCCCGTAGACGGCGGTGTCTCTACGCGGTAAGCGCGCCGATCACGCGGGACGAACGCGCTGGGAAACATCACGTAGACGATCCAGCGCGCGCCCCGCGCGCCCCGAATCGATCGATTCGCGCGCCAGCAAGAGCCCTTCGGCGATGTCGGATGCAAGTCCGGCGACCTCCAGAGCAGCCGCCGCATTCAGCACAACGGCGTCGCGCACGGATCCGACTTCCCCCGACAGCACCCGCTCGACCACCCGAGCATTGTCGGCAGCCGTCCCGCCGGCAAGCTCGGCCAGGCTCGAGCGCGCAATGCCGACCGACGCCGGATCGAACCGCCGCGCGCCGCCGCCGTCACCCACATCCCAAATCGTCGATGTCGTCGTCACCGTCAACTCGTCGAGCCCGTCGTCACCACGAAAGACCATCGCACGCTCGGTCCCAAGGCGCCCCAGCGCAGCGGCAAGCTTCGGGGCCATGTCCGCGTCGCTCACTCCCACGGTTTGGCGCAACGCCCCGGCAGGATTGGTGAGCGGACCAAGGAAATTGAACACCGTGGGGATGCCAAGCTCGCGGCGCACCGGTCCCGCATGCCGCATCGCGGGATGGAACACCGGAGCGAAACAAAAGCCGATCGCCGCCTCACGAATGCAAGCGGCAACTCCCTCCGGCGCAAGATCAATGACGACCCCGAGCGCCTCCAGAACGTCGGCCGAACCGCACGCCGACGACGCCGCCCGGTTCCCATGCTTTGCGACCGGCACACCTGCTCCGGCGACCACCAGGGCAGCCATCGTCGAAACGTTCACGGTTCCGGCACGATCTCCGCCGGTGCCGCATGTATCGATCACGTCGGGCCCGGCGTCCACCTTCAACGAGAACTCCCGCATCGCGCGCGCGAAGCCGGCGATCTCTTCCACCGTCTCGCCTTTTGCGCGAAGACCCAGCAACAACGCGCCGATTTGCCCCGGTGACGCCTCCCCCGACATCACAGCGCGCATCACGTCGGCTGCGCGCGCCTCGTCGAGGTCCTCACCGCAGGCAAGAGTTGAAAGAGTGTCGGGCCAGGAGAAATCGCTCATGATCCACGGAAGTATAGAGGCTCCCCGGCGCGCGATATCCTGAACTCATGCGAATCGCATTCGGAGCCGACGAACGAAACGCCGTCACGGATTTCGTACGCGCGGAACTCGAGCATCGAGGGCATTCGGTAACGGTCGGTTTCGGGCCTTCCGCCGGGAGCGACGAGCAGTGGGCCGACGTCGGCCTCGGCGTTGGGAACGCCGTTGCGCGCGGCGAAGCCGACTCGGGCATCGCGTGCTGCTGGACGGGGACCGGCGTGACGATCGCCGCGAACAAAGTCGGCGGCATCCGCGCCGCGCTGTGCAGCGACGCCGAACAAGCGCGCGGCGCGCGGCGCTGGAACGACGCAAACGTCCTCGCGCTCAGCCTTCGCCTAACCACCGAAGCGCTCGTCGCCGAGATCCTCGATGCGTGGTTCTCGACAGAACCCGATGCGTCGGAAGCCGACAACATCGCCAAGGTTACGCGCGCCTGACTACTGCGCGTCGGCGAGCATCAGCGACATCTGGGCGGCATTGCGAACCCCGTAGTCGCGGTAGCAATTATTGAAGAGCACATGTGTCCGGCGCGCGCGACCGGCCAGCTCCCGCACTTGCGGCACCCATTCCCGAAGCTCTTCCTCCGAGTACAGGTACTCGAACCGCTGCGCCGCGGTGATCCCCCGCTGCTTCCACGTCCGGGTGTTTCGGCCGTGGAACCGCACGACCGCCAATTCACTCGTGGTCACCAGGGTGAGCGGCGGCATGCTGGAGGAAAACCCCTGCGGCATGTCCACGTTCACATATGCAAGATCGTTGTCGGATAACCACCGCACAGTCTCCGAGGCGCGCGCCGGCGTCAGCATCCAGTCGCGGCGACGGAACTCGACGGCAACACGGTAATCGGGAAGCCGCGCCGCGCAGGACTCCACGTACGCGCGGTTGCCGTCGCAGGGAACGAACCACTCGGGGAACTGGAAGAGCACAAAGCCCAACTTTCCTGCCGAGTGCAACGGCATCAACGCCGAACGAAACATCTCGAACACTTCGTCGAGAATCGGCGCCGGGACATCCCGTCGCGACAGCGTGGCCGTATCCGCAACCGCCGCGCGCATGCGCTTGGGGAGCGACGACACCTTCGTCGGGTGCCCGGTTAGCAGCGAGAACGCCTTCACGTCAAAAGTGAACTCCGGCGGAGTTCGCTGCACCCACAACACGCAGTTCCGCTCGGACGGCAGCGCGTAGTAGCTTGCGTCGACCTCGACCAGGCTGAACCGCGAGGCGTAGTAGCCCAGACGGGCCTCAGCCGTCGTCGCACCGTCCGGGTACCAGCCGGCGTCCAGCAACGTCGGGTCCGTCCACGAGGACGTTCCCACCAGAACCTCGCCCATCGCTTAGGAAAAGTATCGCGCTGCGATCCGGGCGGCGACCCTGGTGGCAACTGCCTGTGCCGTTAACCCCGGAGCAACGCCTCCCGCCCCGTTTGGGAAGATCGACGTGTCGGCAATGAACAGCCGACCCACATCGTGCGCTTCGCCGTCGCGGTCAACCACGCCCGCGGCGGGATCAGCGTGCATGCGCATCGTTCCGTGCGCGTGCATCGTCGTCGGCGCAGCGTCGGCCCGGTGAATCGAGTCGGGTTCTGCTCCGGTTGCCAGCAGCACCTCGGCCGCGCGCCGCGCGAGCCAGTCGCGGCGGCGAGAAGTCCCGGCCGTCGGGCGGTAACGGACGACGGGCGCCGGGTTGTGCTCGTCTGAGACCTCGCAGGACAGCGCGACGCCGTT
Organism: Actinomycetota bacterium; assembly: GCA_041658565.1. Classification (NCBI taxonomy): domain Bacteria; kingdom Bacillati; phylum Actinomycetota; species Actinomycetota bacterium. The sequence continues at coordinate 367,634 of JBAZZY010000001.1, forward strand.
CTCCAAAACAGCGTCATCGTCGGTGGTGATCGCGATGACGAGCGTGTGCCGGTACGCCTCCAATCGCCGCTTCAGCGCGCTCCCCCACGCACGGCCCGACACCGCCCATGGTCCGTCCCCTCGGATTGCCCGCGGACCGAACGAGGTCGAATGCGCGAAGGACAGCGGCCCCATTCCGACGGACTCAAAGGATCCGTACCCGGGGAAGTCGGCGCGCGCCATCGACGTCTGCCCCTCGAACATGTCCACGTTGCGCGGCAGCACCCCCGAGACGTAGTCGCACCAGTGCGTAGTCAGGTAGCGCCCGACGACACCGCGGTCCGGCAGTCCGCTCGCCAGCCAAAGGCGGGGGGTCTCGACGGCTCCGCCGGCGAGAACGATCACGCGCGCCTGCTGCTCGTAGCGCCGTCCGTCGCTGGCGCGATAGCGCACAGCACGGGCGCGCGCCTTGCCTTCGTGCTCTTCGAACACGATCGCCGTCGCGAAAGCGCCTGTGCGGAATTCGCACCGGCCGGTTCGTAACGCCGCCGGCGCGTAAGTGACGTTGGCGCTTCGCTTCGCCAGCCGCTCCAGGGGCGCCCCCTCAGGGTTACGACATCCGATCAGGCACTCACCGCACTGCGTGCACCCGTCGACGGCCGGGTAACGCATCGACGCGACCGGCTTTACGGACGGCAGGACGGCGTTCGACTGCATTCGCCATCCACTCGCGCGAAGGTCCGGCCCAACCGCGTGTTCGATGCCGATCACCTCGCACCCCCGGATGAATAGCTCGTCCTTCGGAGCCACGACGTCGGGAACCGAGACCGGCAGGGTCTCCTCGACCCGGTAGTAGTAATGCGCCAATTCGCGATAGGACAAAGGCCAGTCCCGCTCGATCGCGTCAACGTGCGCGCGGGGACACGTGGCCCCAAAGCGCAAGGTGTTACCGCCGACTCCAGCCGTCTGGAACAGAGTTCCCAGCCCGTCTCGCACGCGTGGCCACGACGGCTTCGTGCGGTCCCTGGGACCCCAGCGAAGAACCCCGTCGAATGGATTGCTCATGTCCCATTCGAGCCCGGTGAACTCACGCTGAGGGTCGTGCCATGGTCCGGCCTCCAGGACCACGACCCCCAGCCCGATCTCCGCCAGTTCCTTCGCGACGACCGTGCCGGTGGCGCCGGCACCGACGACCACGACATCGGGAACGTTCGCCGGGGGCGAGAACGACATCACCGACCCCGCAATAGGCGGGACCTTGCGCGTGATGGCCCGTCGAACCCCGTCATCTGCCATCCCAACGAGGAGCGGACAACTCTTCCGTCAGCGTCTTGCCCCGTCCACTCGCCGTACACGGCAGCGACCGAGAGCAGTCCGAGCAGTTCGGGGATCTCGCGAGACTCGGCGGAATCCGCCGAGGCGAGTTCGTCGAGCACGCGCGCCCGCTCGCCTAAGTCGAGCTCGCAGAAGTCCCGGCCCGCGAACACCGAAGCGGCAATGGTATCCAGCGTTGCCGCAACCGACTCGGCAGACGAAAGGTAGTGCGACACGAAGCGATCGGCCTCGACGCCGGCGGCGCCCGGCGATGGATCATCGTCGGGACCGGGCACGAACACCTCGGTGGCGGCGCGAATCGTGCGGGCCGCGGGCGAGTCGTCGTGACTCACGAGTGCGTCAGGCCGGCTCGGAAAGCTGCTCTTCGGCCACGTCGTCGGCAGACGCCTCTTCGGGCGGGGCATCCCCCCCGGCCGGGCCTCCCGGCCGGCGCACGCTTCCGGCGGCGGCTACGCGCGCAGCCTCGGCCGCGAGCACTCGCGGCGAAACCGGCTCAACGATCGCATGATCGGCCCCGGACCACCTCGCCAGCCCGGCATCCTGCGGGCGGCTCAGCAGCACGATCACTGCCGGCGGAGCATCCAGGAGCTTCAACTCGCGCGTCAACCCGAATGCGCCGTAGGGCTCTGCAATCTCGTCGGTGACGACCAGATCGAACTCTTGGGTCTTAGCGAGGTGAAGTGCCTCGACACCGTCGTGCGCGACCGACGTCTTCCAGGATTCACCCAGAGAGGTGGAAATGCGCGCGCGCTTTTGTTCGTTGTTGGAAACCAGGAGAACTCTCACGGGGGCCAATCTTATCCCAGCCGGCACGTTCGCGGGCACGGGAGTACTTGATCGGACCGACCGGAGGTGTATGAAGTCACCAGCAGGATGCAACCCGAGGAGGCCCTATGGAGCGAAGCATGGCAGAGAAGCTGCTCGCCGAGTTCGTCGGCACGTTGACTCTGATCTTTATCGGAGCGAGTTCGATCATCGCCGCGAGCGCGAGTCCCGGCGGAGCCGGCCTGGTAACCATCGCCCTCGCGCACGGCTTGGCCATCGCCACCATGGTCTCGGCGCTCGGACACATCTCCGGCGCCCACTTCAATCCCGCCGTAACCATCGGAGCCCTGGTGACCGAGAAGATCGGCGCCAAAGATGCGGCCGGCTACATCGCCGCCCAACTCGCCGGCGGCGCAGCCGGTGCGGCGCTCATTCGCGCCGCGCTCCCCGAAGGGGTTTGGGGAGCGGCCAAGCTCGGCGCCACTCTGGTGTCCCCCGTCGTCTCCAACGGACAGGCCGTCTTGCTCGAAGCCGTTCTTACGTTCTTCCTGGTCTGGGTCGTGTTCGCCACGGCAATCGACCCGGAGGGTTCCTTCGGCAAGATCGCAGGCCTCACCATCGGTTTTGTCATCACGATGGACATCATGGCCGGCGGACCGTTCACCGGCGGCGCAATGAACCCTGCGCGCAGCTTCGGCCCGGCGCTCGTCGGCGGGTACTGGTCCGGATGGTGGGTGTACTGGGTCGGACCCGTGGCGGGCGGAGTCATCGCAGCCGTCGCCTACGACTGGCTGATCCTGTCCAAGCGCGGCACCGGCGGCGCCGCCACACCGGACGATCCCATGCCGGCGCCGCACGGCTGGGGCGCCCATGGCGAGGACCGCGACGCCACCATCGACGGCGAACACGAATAGACGAACGTCGCGAACGCTCGAAGCACGACGGAGCCGGTCCCAAAGGGACCGGCTCCGGTTGTTTTGAAGTGCTCGAGTCGCCTAGGAGACTTCCCAGGTGTCCCCGCTGACCAGCAACTTGGACAGGCTCCCCTCGCCGAGCTTGGCGCGCGCCGCGTCCAACTGCTGCGCCATCTGATCGCCGTACACCGGCCGTTCAACCGAACGGAAGACCCCCAGAGGGGTCGGCTCCTCAGGACCGGACGCCAAGTGCGCGAGCTGGAATGCAAGCGCTGGGTCCTGGCGGTGCGCATCGTGCACGAGCAGGTTCTCCTCGCCGACGTCGGCAACTTCAACGATCTCCAGCGAACCTTGAGCCGTCATGCGCACGCCCCGCGCCCCGTCGGCGCCAAAACGAACCGGCTTTCCGTCTTCCAACCGGATCTGGTTCTGGAGCTTGTAGTCCTTGCCGGACACCGTCTCGAAAGCCCCGTCGTTGAAGATCACGCAGTTCTGGTAGATCTCAACGAACGACGTCCCGCGGTGCGCGGCGGCCTGGCGGAGCACCGAGGTGAGGTGCGGCCGGTCGATGTCTATCGTGCGAGCCACGAACGTCGCCTCCGCCCCGAGCGCCAAGGCGACCGGGTTGAAGGGGTGGTCAAGGGATCCGAACGGAGAGGACTTGGTGACCTTGCCCATCTCCGAGGTCGGCGAGTACTGCCCCTTGGTGAGCCCGTAGATCCGGTTGTTGAACAGCAGGACCGTCAGGTTCACGTTGCGGCGCATCGCGTGGATGATGTGGTTACCGCCGATCGACAATGCGTCGCCGTCTCCGGTGATCACCCAGACATCCAGGTCGGGGCGCGCGGTTGCCAGTCCCGTCGCGATCGCGGGCGCGCGCCCGTGGATTCCGTGGATCCCGTAGGTGTTCATGTAGTACGGGAAACGGCTCGAGCAGCCGATTCCGCTGACGAACACCGTGTTCTCCTTCTTGATGCCGAGTTCCGGCATCACGGCCTGCACCGCGGAGAGAACGCCGTAGTCCCCGCACCCGGGGCACCAGCGGACCTCTTGGTCGCTGACGTAGTCCTTCTTCGTCAACGTCGCCGTCACTTGTCCGTTGCTCTCTGTCATCTGGGTCACGCCCTCTTCAGGATCTCAGCAGCGATTTCAGAAGCGCGGAAGGGCAGGCCCCGCATCGAGGAGAAGACCTGCGCGTCCACCAGGTACTCGGCCCGGATCAACTTCGTCAGCTGGCCCAGGTTGTTCTCCGGCACCATGATCCGCTTGTAGCGGCGAACCACATCTCCGGTGTTCTTCGGGAAAGGATTGATGTGGTACAGGTGCGCGTGAGCGACCTTGCGCCCCTCGTCGCGAATGTCGGCGATCGCCGCCTTGATCGGACCGTAGGACGACCCCCATCCCAACACCAGCAGCTCGGCGTCCCCAGTCGGATCATCGACCTCAAGCTCAGGAATGTCGTCGGCGATCTTGTCGACCTTCGCTTGGCGGAGCCGGCTCATCTTGTCGTGGTTGTCAGGGTCGTAGGAAACGGTCCCGATGCCGTCGGCCTTCTCAAGACCTCCGATACGGTGCTCCAGGCCCGGCGTTCCGGGAATCGCCCAGGGCCGCGCGAGGTTCTCGTCGCGCAAGTAGGGCCAGAACTCCCCATCGTGGTTTGGTTCGGTCGTGAACGGAACCGAGATATCGGGCAGCGCGTTCGCGTCCGGGACGAGCCACGGTTCAGATGAGTTCACCAAGTACCCGTCCATGAGCACGATCACAGGCGTGCGGTACTTGAGCGCGATCCGTGCGGCTTCCACTGCGGCCTCAAACCCCTCCGACGGAGTCCGTGTCGCAATGATCGGAATCGGAGCCTCTCCATGACGTCCGTACATGGCCGCCATGAGATCCGAGGCTTCCTGCTTGGTCGGCAACCCGGTGGACGGACCCCCGCGTTGGACGTTGATGACGATCAGCGGCAACTCAAGAATGACCGCGAGCCCAAGGGTCTCGCTCTTGAGGTCGAGTCCGGGCCCACTCGTCGTCGTGACGGCGAGATGCCCGCCGAAAGCCGCACCGACCGCCGCCGCGGCGCCGGCGATCTCGTCCTCTGCCTGGAACGTGCGCACCGGGAAGTTCTTGTGGCGCGACAACTCGTGCAGGATCTCCGTGGCGGGCGTGATCGGGTACGTCGACAGGTACAACGGCAGCCCCGACTTCTCCGACGCGGCGAGCAGACCCCACGCCATCGCGGTGCTGCCCTGGACGTTGCGATACACACCGGCCGCATACGGCGCAGGCTTGATCTCGAACTGGTGCGCGAACAACTCGGCCGTCTCGCCGTAGGCGTGCCCGGCCTTGAACGCCCGGACGTTCGCCTCAAGGATCTCGGCTCGCTTGGAGAACTTCCCTTCCAGCCAGCGGACGGTAACGTCCGTGGGGCGGGAGTACATCCACGACAGCAGGCCGAGAGCGAACATGTTCTTCGCGCGCTCAGACTCCTTCTTGGTGATTCCCTCGATGCCCTTGGAAGACTCCAACGTCATCGACGTCATTGGAACAGCGTGCACTTGGTAGCCCGACAAAGACCCATCGGTGAGCGGATCGGACGTGTACCCGGCGCGCTCAAGGTTCTTGTCGACAAACGCATCCTTGTTGGCAACGATAATGCCGCCGGGAACGAGGTCCTTTACGTTCGCCTTCAGACCCGCCGGGTTCATCGCGACAAGGACGCCGGGCTGATCCCCGGGAGTCAAGATGTCCTCGTCTGAGAAGTGGATCTGGAAGCCCGACACGCCGGCCAGCGAACCGGCAGGAGCTCGGATCTCGGACGGATAGTCCGGCAGTGTTGCAAGGTCGTTACCAAAGACAGCGGTGGCGTTGGTAAAGCGCTCACCAGTGAGCTGCATCCCGTCGCCCGAATCGCCCACGAATCGAATGACTACTCGATGGATCTCCTCAACGGATTTCGTTGCCACGTCCCATCTCCCCGTCGCCAGGAATTTCACCGACGATCACCGCCGGCCACAACCGAAACACGACGGGCAAACTACGGGAGAGCGCACCGAGCGTGGGGGCTGCGTGTCTCATCATACGCCCCCGGGCGGGAACTGTTTCGCGGGTCCCGGCAGTGAAGGCAGGCGGAAATCCCTTGGAAAAGGTAGGTTTTCCCCGTGAGCCTCTACTTCGACCATGCCTCGACGACCCCGCCGCACCCGGCGGCCCTGACGGCCGTGGCCGAGGCGACCGCCGGACTCTGGGCCGACCCTTCGCGGCTGTACGGCGACGCTCGGCGCGCGCGCATGGCCCTGGATCGCGCGCGCGAGCAAATCGCATACGCCATCCAGGCTCGCCCCGAGGAGATCATCTTCACAGGCAGCGGCACGGAGTCGTGCAATTTGGCCATCGCGGCAGCCGCGGGCGCCGCGCGCGCCGCGCGCAAACCCACCCGCGCCCTTGTCTCGGCAGTCGAGCATCGCGCCGTGTTGGCGGCTGCGCGCGCGCTCGAGGGCTTCGAGGTCGTCGAGATCCGCGTCGATGGGCAGGGGCTCGTCGATCTCGAAGCGCTGCGAAGCGAGTGCGAGGCCGGAGCGGGACTCGTTTCGATCCAGACCGCGAACTCCGAAGTCGGCACCTTGCAGCCGGTTGCGGAAGTTGCCGGGATCGCGCGCGCGGCCGGAGCCCTGTTCCACACCGACGCATGCATCGCCACCGGGCACATCCCGGTTTCAGTCGCATCGATGGGCCCCGACCTGCTGTCGGCCAGCGCGCACAAGTTCTACGGACCCAAGGGAGCCGGTTTCCTATGGGCACGCCGCGGCGTTCGCGTTCGCCCTCAACTTCTCGGCGACGACCGCGAGCGGGGACGCCGCGCGGGGATGGAGAACCTCCCGGCCATCGCGGGAATGGCGGCGGCACTCGACGCCCGCATCGCGGAGATCTCGGCCGAGGACACTCGGCTGCGCGCGCTGACCGACCGGCTACGCGAGGAACTTCCCTGGCGTGTCGAGGATCTCGTCGTTCACGGGCACCCCACCGAGCGGCTGCCCGGCATCGTGGCCTTCAGCGTGCTGTACGTAGACGGCGAGACGATGTTGCTCGACTTGGACAGACGCGGAATCGCGGTGCACTCCGGATCGTCGTGCACGTCCAGCACGCAGGAACCTTCGCACGTGCTGGCGGCGATGGGGGCTCTCACTCAAGGATCGGTGCGGGTCTCGCTGGGGCGGGACACTCACGACAAGGACATCGAGTTCTTCCTCGCCGCGCTTCCCGGGGTGGTCGCCGGCGCGCGCTCGCTTGCCGGAGCTGCAACGCGAAAGGCGAAGCGGTGACGACCGGGGAAACGACGGAACCGGAGGTCCTGGTGGACTGCGTCGGCGAGTTCTGCCCGGTCCCGCTGATCCGGCTGTCGAGAGCGGTGGACGCCGCCGGCGCAGGCACAGTCATCGAGGTTTGGTCGGACGACGAGGGAGCCAAAGTCGACATCCCGGTGTGGTGTCGGATGAAGGGTCAGGAGTTCCTGGGCCGGCGGGACCGCGAAATGGGCTGGGCTTTCCTGGTGCGTCGCGTCTGAGCGGAGCCGCCCGAGTTCTCGTGTCTACTCGAAAGAATCGCCGCACGCGCAGGTGGACTGGGCATTGGGGTTGTTCACGATGAACCCCGACTTCGCGAGCGAATCGACGTAGTCGACCTCGGCGCCGGTCAGGTACGGAACGCTCTTCTTGTCCACCGCGACCCGGACCCCATCGAACTCGGCGACACGGTCGGAGTCCTTCACCTGGTCGTCGAAGTACAGCGCGTAGCGCAAACCCGAGCACCCACCGGGCTGCACCGCGACCCGCAGCACCAGATCAGAAGCCTCCGCTTCGCGCGCAATCAACTCGCGGACCTTGCCCGCAGCCGCGTCGGTCAGCTTGATTCCGGTGGCAATCGCTTCGGTTTCCATGCGAGACGTATCTCCTTGGTCGGGCCCGATTGAGCCTGCCGCGTGGCTAAATTATACCCCCCGCGTGGGATTTCCACATGGGTAGCTCCAGCTCACCGTTTGCGTTCAAGAACCAATCGCGCGGCGAGCGACTGAAGCCCCGCCGCAGCGCGCTCCCGAGCCTCTGCAGCCGTTCCGAAGTGCTCGGTAAGCGTTCGCACGTCGGCGAACTCCGCAGGTCGCACCCTCGCGTCACCGACGAGCGCGATGCAGGGGATCCCTGCTGCCGCCGCCATTCGCGCCACCATCATGGGAGCTTTTCCGGCTGTGGTCCCAGCATCGAGCAGCCCTTCCCCGGTCACGACAAGATCGGCCCCCACAAGACGCCGCTCAAAGCCGATCGCCTCAAGAACGACCTCTGCGCCGCTGCGAAGCTCCGCGCCGAGCCCCAGCAGCATCGCCCCGGCGCCCCCAGCGGCACCGCCGCCCGGCGCGTCGAGGACGGGAATCCCCAGATCCTGCTCAATGCGCTCCCCGATCACTGCCAAGCCACGCTCCAGCAGCTCGACCACCTTCGGGGTCGCGCCCTTCTGCGGGCCGAACATCCGAGCCGCGCCCTCGGGGCCCACAAGCAAGCTCATCACGTCGGCGGCAACCGTAATCGGGATACCCACCAATCGGGAGTCCAGCCGCTCCGGATCGATACGCGCGACTCGCTCCATGTTCTGTCCACACGGCTGCAGCTCGGCACCGGCAGCGTCGAGAAAGCGGACCCCCAGCGCGCGCGCGATCCCCATACCTCCATCGACCGTGGCGCTGCCGCCGATGGCGATGAGGACCTTCGTCGGACGGCGCGCGAGAGCCCCCTTGAGCAACTCGCCCGTGCCGTAAGTCGAAGCGCGCAGAGGATCGAGGTCGGTCTCGGCAACCAGGCGAAGTCCCGACGCTTGAGACAACTCGACAACGCCGGTTCCGTCATCGAGCCTACCCAGGTGCGCGCGCACCGGAGTTCCAAGAGGACCGCGCGCGATGACCCCCATGATGCTCCCGCCCGCGGCGGCCACGAGGGCGTCGAGCGTCCCTTCGCCTCCGTCCGCGACCGGCGAAACGTCTGCGTCGGCGCCGGCGGAACGCAGGCCGCGCGCAATCGCCTCGGCCGCCTCGGCGCCGGTGAGCGTCCCTTTGAACTTGTCGGGTGCAACGATGACTCGCATGGCGCGCAAGCCTACCGGGTAGCGCACGCGCCGCAAGACGCGCCCCCGCGGATTCCGCGCGCCTCAATCCAGCCTGTAGAATCGCGCCTTCTGGAAGACCACCAACGGAGCCCGATGAGCCTGCGCATCGTTCTCGTCAGCGACACATTCGCCTACGCGTTCTTGAACCGGCGGCCGTATCCCGCATGGGAGCCCTACTGGAAGGGCTACCGCGACCGCGCGATCATCACTCCCGAATACGGATTGCTGTACATCGCAGGCGTTCTGAAGCAGCGCGGGATCCCATTCGATCTGGTCAACATCGTCGCCGACCGCTGGAACGACGTGCGCTGGTTCGAGGTTTCCGACGAGCACCAGCACAACGAGGCGGCGCGCGCGGAACTCGACGGCCTCATCGACGGGATGCGCGAAGACCTGTGCGCGCGCCTGACCGACGCCGACGTCGTCATGGTTCCAATGTCGTACTACTACATGGTGCGCGGCGTGAAACGGATGATTGCCCGGATGCGCGCCGCGGCACCGAATGCAATGTTCGTCGTGGGAGGCAACTACGCGACGATGCACGCGGACCAGGTGATCGCCGAGGGTCTTGCCGACGTCGTCGTTCGCGGCGAAGGCGAGGACGTGGTGGTCGGCCTTGTGGAGGAGATCCGCGCAGGCAAGCACTTAACCGGCATTCTTGATACCCGCGGAATCACCTACCGCCTGCCCGGAGGCGACCCGCGCAGCAACCCCGACATGCCCCGCATCGACGACCTCGACCGCCTGCCGCACATGTACTTCGCCGGCGATGAGTTCCGCGTCGGGATGCGGCATCGGTTCTTGAAGGCTCTGCAACCCGACGGCGACTATTTCATCGGGTCTTCCTATGTGACCAGCCGTGGATGTCCGGAGCGATGCACATTCTGTATGGACCCAACGATTTGGAACCGAAAAGTGCGCTTCCACTCCCCCGAGTACGTCCAGGATGTCGTGCGGTTCTGCTGGGACAACTACCACACGGCCGGCAAGCCGAAGTTCTACTTCGGGGACGCAACGTTCACCCTGCGCAAGGCCCGCCTGTACGACATCTGCGACCGGATCGGCAAGATCGGCTGGACCTACAACGTTCAAACGCGCGCCGACATGGTGGACGAAGAAACGCTGCTTCGAATGAAAGCTGCGAACTTCACCAGCCTCGCGTTCGGGAGCGAGTCGTTCAACGACGAGATTCTCGAAAGCGTCGTGCTGAAGCGGCAGACATCTGAGCAAATCCTGCGCGGCGCGACGATGGCGCGCGACCTCGGGCTCGATCCGATTCTGACGTTCATCGCCGGGCTCCCCGGCGAACCCAAGGAGTCCCATCTGCGGACGGTGTCGATTCTGCGCGAGCACGGGTTCAGCGAAGCGACGTTCTTCCCATTGGTTGTATTCAATGGCACTCCCCTGTACGACCAATTCGTCGCCAATCGGAGTCATCAAGACATTGAACTCGCGAGATTCGACGAGGACTCCGAGGAGTACTGCTGCCTATCGGAGGACTTCCCGACCAAAGAAGCACTGATTTCCTGGGCGGGATACCTCAACGGCGAGGTCCGCAAAGCCGCGAGTCCGGGTGACGACTTGTCGGGATCGACGACCGGACACCTTCTCGCGGGCTAGCGCCGTACGCCACCTACCTACGCGAGCGGTTTCGGCACGAATGCCCCTCGCTTCACCACCGTTGCGCACAGATTCACGCCGTAGTGGTACGCGAGATCGATCTCGGAGTCCGCATCCAGAAGAACCAGGTCGCAGGCTGCCCCCCGACACAACTCCCCGATGCGACCTTCGCGCGCGAGCGCGGCGGCCGCGTGCCGCGTGACTCCAAGGATGGCCTCGGGAACCGACATCCCAAGGTGCATGGCGGCGAACGCAACCACGAGTTGGAGATTCTCCGAGTACGACGTCCCGGGATTGAAGTCGGTACTCAGCGCCACGCGAACACCTCGATCGATCAGCATCCGTGCCGGCGCAAACCGGCTCCCCGTCGCAAGCGATGCTCCGGGGAGCAACACGGCGATCGTGCCTGCCGCCGCCAAAGCGTCGGCGTCGCCTTCGCCGGCGCACTCCAAATGGTCGGCGCTGCACGCGCCGAGCGTCGCCGCAAGCGCGGTTCCACCGGACCGCTGGATCTGCTCGGCGTGGATCTTGACTCCAAGACCCGCGTCTCTTCCCGCACGCAGGACGCGCGCGCACTGCGCCGAGGTGAAAGCCCCCTCATCGCACCACGCGTCGACGAACTCGGCCTCTTCGTTCAGTGATTGGATCGTCGCGCACACTTCGTCGATGTAGTCGTCGGCGCTCCCCGTCGCGTCCGGAGGCATCACATGCGCACCCAGATACGTCGCAACTACTTCGACCGGATGATCCAGCGTCGCCGCAATTCGCAACAGGCGACGCTCGTGCTCGGGCGTGAGCCCGTACCCGCTCTTTGCCTCAACCGTGGTCACGCCGTGCGCCGCAAAACGATCCAGGCGCGCGCGCGCCAGATCACGCAATTCCTCGTCGGTCGCCGCGCGCGTCGCCGCAACCGTCGCGGTGATTCCCCCCGCCGAATACGCCCTGCCCTCCAGGTGCGCGACGAACTCCTCCGATCGATCTCCCGCGAACACCAGATGCGTGTGGCAATCGACGAGTCCGGGCAGAACGACCCGCCCGCCGGCGTCTATCTCGGCTGCGTGCGGCGCGATCTCCACCGCATCACTCAGATCGCGCTCAACGCCGATCCAGATGATCTCACCGTTCCTCGCGGCAAGCGCTCCGTTCTCGATCACGCCGAGCGGACCCTCCCCCAGGCCGGGAGAGCACGTAACCAGGCGGCGCGCGCCGGTCAAGACGGAGTCTGCGAGCATCACGGCGACATCGGGATCCGCACCCCGCGCTCGTGCGCGACTTCGATCGCGCGTTCATACCCCGCGTCGGCGTGGCGCATCACTCCGGTACCGGGATCGTTTGTCAGCACGCGTTCTACGCGCCGCGCGCCGTCGGCCGTTCCGTCCGCCACCACGACGACTCCCGCATGGATCGACTTGCCGATACCCACGCCACCGCCGTGATGCACGCTCACCCACGACGCACCGCTCGCGGTGTTCAGCAACGCATTCAGTATCGGCCAGTCCGCGATCGCGTCGGAGCCGTCGCGCATGCCTTCGGTCTCGCGGTACGGCGACGCCACCGACCCGGAGTCCAGGTGATCGCGGCCGATCACGATCGGCGCGCGCACCTCGCCGCGCGCCACCAAGTCGTTGAACGCAAGACCGGCACGATCGCGCTCGCCGAAGCCGAGCCAGCAGATCCGGGCCGGCAGACCCTGTGCGGGGACACGGGCGCGCGCCAGCCGCAGCCACCGCTGCAAACCCTCGTCGTCGGGGAACAGCTCGGCGACCGCGCGGTCGGTCGCTGCGATGTCGGCGGGATCTCCCGACAGCGCAACCCAACGAAACGGGCCCTTTCCCTCGCAAAACAGCGGCCGGATGTAGGCGGGGACGAAGCCCGGATAGGCGAACGCATCGACGAATCCGCCGGCCTTTGCTTCCCCGCGCAAGTTGTTGCCGTAGTCGAACACCTGGGCACCCGAGCGCATCATCGCCACCATCGCCTCGCACTGCGCAGCCATCGAGACGCGCGCGCGCCGCACGTACCCCTCGGGATCGCGCATGCGCAGATCCGGCGAGTCCTCCGCCGAGCACCCGCTCGGGATGTAGCCGTTCAGCGGATCGTGCGCGCTGGTTTGGTCGGTGACGACATCGGGGCCGAAGTCGCTGCGCGCGATCTCGGGGAACACATCGGCCGCGTTTGCGCACAGTGCAATCGAGATCGCCTCACCGTCCGCTCGCGCGCGCTGCGCGCGCGCGAGCGCTGCCTCGAGTGATTCAACCGTCTCGTCTACGTACCCCGCTCGCAAACGCCGCTCAATCCTGCGTGGATCCACCTCGACGCACAGCGCCACTCCTTCGTTCATCGTGACCGCCATCGGTTGCGCGCCGCCCATCCCGCCAAGCCCAGCCGTCAGCACCACCCGCCCGCGAAGCGAACCGCCGAAGTGCGCGCGCGCGACCGCACCGAAGGTCTCGTAGGTTCCCTGCAGAATCCCCTGCGTCCCGATATAGATCCAGGACCCCGCCGTCATCTGCCCGTACATCGTTAAGCCGGCAGCATCGAGTTCCCAGAACTTCTCCCATGTCGCCCACTCCGGCACGAGCATCGCGTTAGAGATCAGCACCCGCGGCGCGAAAGGATGTGTTCGAAAGACGCCCACAGGCTTTCCCGACTGAACCAGCAATGTCTCGTCGTTCTCAAGGGCGCGCAACTCACGCATGATCGCCGCAAGCGCTTCGTGGTTGCGCGCCGCCTTGCCGCTCCCGCCGTAGACGACCAAGTCCTCCGGCCGCTCGGCAACCTCCGGATCGAGGTTGTTGCACAGCATCCGCAGCGCCGCCTCCTGATGCCATCCCTTGCACGAAAGGACGGAGCCCCGGGCGGCTCGGATTCCGCTCACGGCACTTGCCAGACCTGCGGACCGATTACCGACTCCGCCGCGCGCACCAGCGTCCCGTCGCGCACCAGCCTCGTAACCGCTGCGATGTCCGGTGAAAGAGGTCGGTCCGACGTGAGCGTGGGAACCTCGGCACGAACCGCGGCGGCGACGGCGCGCGCAGCCTCGCTCGCCTGAAGCGGCGCGCGCTGGTCGAATGCCTGCACCGCACACAAAGCTTCGATAGCTATCACCGTTGCCACGTTCGACAGGGCGCGCCGGAGTTTGCGTCCTGCGTCCCACCCCATGCTCACGTGATCCTCGGTCGAACCCGAAGTCGGAATGGAATCCACGCTCGCCGGAACCGCCAAGCGCTTGCATTCCGACACCATCGCGGCCTGCGTGTACTGCGCCAGCATGAGCCCCGAATTCACTCCTGCCTCGGGCACCAAGAACGGCGGGAGCCCATTGGAGTGCGCCGGATCGAGCATCCGATCGGTGCGCCGCTCCGCAATGCTTCCAATCTCCGACGCCGCGATCGCCAGCAGGTCGAGCGCGAAAGCGAGCGGCTCACCGTGGAAGTTCCCTGCGGACTCGACCGTGCCGGTCTCGTGCAGCACGACAGGGTTGTCCACCTCGCTGGCGAGTTCAGCCTCAATCACTCGCATCGCGTGCAACGCGCTGGAGCGACAGGCGCCGTGCACCTGCGGCGCACACCGAAGCGAGTACGCGTCATGCACCGCGTGCGACGTAGTCCGATGCGACGCGATCAGCGGCGAGTCTGCGGTCATGCGAGCGATGATGCGCGCGCTGCGCGCTTGACCGGCCTGCGGGCGCAAGGCATGGATCGCATCGGCGAACGGTCGGTCGGTCGCGAGCAAAGCCTGCACGCTCAATGCACACACGATATCCGCGGTTGTCACGAGCAGCGCGAAGTCGCGCAACGCCAGACACGACATCGCCAACATCCCCTCGGTGCCGTTGACGAGTGCCAGGCCTTCCTTTGCCGCCAAGCGGAAGGACGACTCCAGCCCGAAGCGCACCAGTTCATCCGCCGCAGGCACGCGCATTCCGTCAAGGAGCACTTCACCCTCACCAAGAAGTGCCAGCGCGCAGTGCGCGAGCGGAGCGAGGTCCCCGGATGCTCCGACGCTTCCGTACTCGGGCACGACCGGCGTGATGCCGGCGTTCAGCATCGCGACCATCCGCTCCACGACCACCGGGCGCGCGCCGGCATGTCCCGCAGCGAGGGTGCGCGCGCGCAACAGCATCATCGCGCGCACGATCTCGGGGTCTATCGGCTCCCCCGCCCCTGCCGCATGCGAACGCACGATCGCGTGCTGCAATTCGACGACGCGCGACGGCTCAATGTGAACCTGCGCCAGCGCACCGAAGCCCGTCGTGATCCCGTAAACCACTTCACGCCGCTCGATCACACCTTCGACAAGCGCGCGCGCCGGAGCCATGCGCGCGGCAACTCCCTCCCCCACCCCGACCTCGACGCGATCGCGCGCCACCGCGACCACCTGGTCGATCGTCAGCGGATCTCCGGTGAGAACAACCCTCATCGTGCCGCCACCCCCGCCGCGTAGTTCATGACCAGGGCTCCCGCAGTGCGGACGGTCACCTCGCCGACGTCGGCCGACGGATCCACCTCGGTGATGTCGATCCCGACTACCTGCGGCTCTTTGCCCAGCAAGAACGCGGCTTCCTCCAGGTGTGCCGGCGTCAGGCCTCCCGGCATCGCGGCCGGAGCGCCGGGAGCGAACGCGCGATCCAGGACGTCGATGTCGAAGTCGACCCATACGCGGCGCGCGCCGCCCAGCAATCGCAGCGCACCACGCACCGTCTTTGCGATGCCGTCGTCCCTCACGCGGTCGGACTTGATCACATGCACCTTGTGGTCGAGCGCCCAGCGCGCGTGCGCCTCGGCGTTGGCGAACCCGTGGATGCCGACCTGCACCACCGCGCGGATGCCTCCCTCGATCAACTGGCGCACCGGACACCCATTGGTGAGCCCGAGCGCAGGGTCGCGACAGTCGTGGTGCGCGTCGAAGGTGAGCAACCCGTCCGCGCGCGCCCCGCGCGCGGCCCCGACTGTGATCGAGTTGTCTCCGCCCAGAACGATCAGCGGCGAACGCGGCAACGCGGCCACCACCTCGGCGATCCGACGCTGCGTCTTCTCCACGTCGTCACCGTCGGGATCCACGTCCCCGGCATCCAGGACCGGCATCCCCTCCACAGAGACCGCACGATCCGACGACCAGACACTGAAACGCCCGAGCGCGCGGCGCACCGCCGCCGGCGCCATGTCACACGCCGCTCTCGAAATCGACGCCGCCGAAAAGGGTACCCCGAGCACAACCAAAGCGGGGTCCCCTTCTGGGCGCATTCCCAACCACTGCGCCGCGGTGGGAAAGTCCGGATCGTGAAAAGCCGGGGGCTCAACGGCCGGCGGCCTGTGAAGGAACGGAATACCGTCTACGTCCACAAGCCCATCCTACGGAACGCAACCCGGCCAAACACCACTCCCGGGAATCATTTCCACTGCTCCGCCGGTCCGCGTCACCTTGTCGAAGCGTTCCGGAAGAAGAGCCTTCAAACCATTCGCGCGGCCCTGCCTCAAGCACTAACATCGATCATGGAAATCACGAACGAACGAGGACGCCCGTGCCCCCAGAACCCCTAGGTGCCCTGATCATCGACCCCGTGGCGGCGCCCGAGCAGAGCGAGCGCGGAACGACCTGCGCGGATCTCCCCCCGGCGTCGGATCCGACTCTGGCCGACCGCGTCGCGGCGGCCAAGCAGACGCTCGGCGATCGCGTTGTCTTGCTCGGCCATCATTACCAACGCGAAGAGGTCATCCAGTTCGCCGACACGCGCGGCGACAGCTTCAAGCTCGCGCGCTACGCCGCGGATTCCGGTGCCCCCTACGTCGTGTTCCTCGGCGTGCACTTCATGGCCGAGTCGGCCGACATCCTGACCGGCGACGACGTTTCGGTGATCCTGCCCGACACCGCCGCCGGCTGCTCCATGGCAGACATGGCAGACATCGCCCAAGTCGAGGAGTGCTGGGCGATCTTGCAGGGCGTCGCGCCCGGCCGCGTGATGCCGCTGACGTACATGAACTCATCGGCCGACATTAAGGCGCTGACCGGCTTCCAGGGCGGCGCCGTTTGCACATCCTCCAACGCCGGCGCTGCGATGCGCTGGGCGTTCGAACAGCGCGAGAAGATCCTGTTCCTCCCCGACCAGCACCTCGGTCGCAACACCGCCGTGGCACTCGGCCTGACGCCGCAGGACTGCGCGGTATGGGACCCGCACCAGGACTTCGGCGGCCTAACGGAGGAGGAGATCGCGCGCGCCAAGGTCTTGCTGTGGCGCGGCCACTGTTCGGTGCATCAGCGGTTCGCACCGCAGATGGTCGACGAGGCGCGCGCGCGCATCCCCGGCGTCCGGGTAATCGTGCATCCGGAGTGCCGCCACGAAGTCGTAAAGATGGCCGACGAAGTCGGCTCGACCGAGCAGATCATCCGCGCGGTTTCGCAGTCACCGCCGGGTTCGAAGTGGGTTGTCGGCACCGAGTTGAATCTAGTTCACCGGCTCGGACTCGAACACCCCGACAAGACCGTCGCATTCCTGGATCGCACCGTCTGCTTCTGCGCGACGATGAATCGCATCGACCTGCCGCACCTTGCGTGGGTGATGGAGAACCTGGTCGAGGGCACCGTCGTGAACCGCATCCGCGTCGATCCAACCACCGCTCAGGGCGCACGCATCGCGCTCGAGCGCATGCTGGAAATCACGTAGTCCGCGCGAGCGCGGCGATCCTCACTTCGTGCGGAACGTGACTCGAGCGGTCACCCGCGGATTGAACACCCCATGGTCTGTCGCAACGAACTCGGCGTCCAAGACGTGCAATCCCGGGCCGATCTGCCCCACTTCGACAATCTCGTTCAGAACGAAGTCCGTTTCAGCCGTCAGCGTGACGACTTTGCTGTCGAGCGCCAGATGGATATACCCGGCGTTCGGCGCGATCGAGCCGGAGGACTCGCGAGCCAGGTGCGCGCCCGTCAACCCAAACTTCACGCGCACCTTCCCGTGAGGAACCAAGGACCCCTCCGACGGCGAGAGGAATCGCAGCTTCGCCATTGATTCCGGACGAGGGACCGCGGATGACGAAGACCCGCCCATATCGGAGTCCTTCATGATCGAGCCGTCCGGCATCCGATGCTCTCCGGGACCCGGTTCCCGCGACTCCGTATTCGTGCCGCACGCGCTCCCGGCGATCACGAGCACCGCCACCACTGCAGCCGAAACCAGTCTCTTCCTCAATGCGAACCTCGCGATCAGGCCGAGGGCTCGAAAGACGACAGCCCCTCTTGCAGGGCGTCCCACGAGAGCACGGCGCACTTGATGCGAACCGGGTACTTGACCACACCCTTGAGCGCGACCAAGTCGCCCAGGGTCTCCTCGTCCACGCCTTCGGTCTCCCCCGCCATCATGCGACGGAACCGCAGGACCAGCTCCTCGATCTCGGCCATCGGCTTGCCCTTGATGTAGTCGGTCAGCATCGAAGCCGAGGCCTGCGAGATCGAACACCCCTGCCCCTCGAACGCGGCATCCACCACGACCCCGTCGCGCACCTGGGCGTGAACGGTGATGTCGTCGCCGCACAAGGGGTTGTTGCGGTGAACGTCGATGTCGGACCCATCCAGCCCATGCTTGTTCCGCGGGGACCGGTAGTGGTCAAGGATTACTTCGCGATAAAGGTCGTCGAGAGACATGCCGGAAGGATATCGCAGCCTAGGAACCTGGACCCGCGGGCGCGCGCTAGACCGTCGCGCGACCCGCCCGGCACCGCGCGCGCACTTAGGCAATCCGGCGCAAGCGCGGCCCCCACCCCGCACGCCGGCTGTTCCCACCCGTTCTGGTGTCGGTTTGGCGACACATGGAGCCTGTCGCGAAATCGCCGTGACAGGCTCCCGGACGACGCCGGGGCTACACCAGAACGGCGGCAACACGCAGCGCCGGGTGGATCCTCCGAACGCGTGAGCTTCCGCCGGGCCGGGGAAGGTCAAGTCCGAGTGTTTAGAAGGGCAGGCCGCCGCCGGACATCGTGGTGCGCGCCCTCTCGACCGCGGCAACCAGGACGTCCACTTCCTCGATGGTGTTGTAGACCGAGAAACTCGCGCGCGTCGTCGCGGGGGCGCCGAGGCGGCGCATGAGCGGCTGAGCGCAATGGTGGCCGACGCGCACCGCGACACCGTCGGTGTCGACGATGGTTGCGAGGTCATGCGGGTGAACGTCGTCGAGCCAGAAGGAGACGGCGCCACCACGGTCTTCGGCGCGCTGCGCCATTCACCCTGGAGCCGTCGTCAGGCCCACACGGTGCCATCCACGGCAAGAAACCTGGAAGCGACACCACGGCAAGGTTAGTTCCGACGAGTAATGCACCTGCTCTCTTGACCGGCCTCCAATACGGCGACGTACGCCATCGGCGAACTGGCGATCACTTCACGGCCGCCTTGTACTCGCAGCAACACAGCGCGAACTCCGAGACACCCCTTGTCGGACAGCAGTTGTCGGCCTTCATCGGTAAGTCGCACCAGCAGAATCAGCGAGAGCGTTTCCTGATGTCCCGAACGAATCGGGATCGGGAGCAACCCCTCACGCCCACGGTCGATGAGTCGCTGCGCTTCGGCGTCCAGCGGACCGCTGCCGACACAGCCGCGCTTGCAGGTCGTGTAGCCGAGATAGTCGACAGCGACCCCGCGATCCGACCTGAATCTCACCGCTTCGACCTTCACCGCAGCAGGGACGTCGGTAGCCAACTGCACGGTCGTCACCATGTGTCCCGGGTATGGGGGAAGCCCTGGTAAGGCGGAGTTCGCCAGGAACTCCGCCTCCAACCCAGGACTCCCAGAAGAACACGCCCCCAACATGGCGACCCCTAAGAGCGCCGCGGCTATTGCTCGGAGCGTCGTCATCAACCTACGAGCCGCGATTCCAGCAACTGCCACCGGGTGGGCCGGGGTTGCCGGTGCCCCTGTCATCGTCGAACTCACAACTCCAACCCTCGTTTGCATAGCCCGTGGAGCCGAGTGCGTAGCGATACCACTTGTAGAAGTGAGTGTAGTCCGTCGTCGGCCGGAACCAGTGCCAGTCGCCCCACTTCGACGCCTTCGTATGCTTGGTCGAAGACGTGAAGGAGGTTGAGCCAAACGACTCCGGGAAGCTGATGTCCACCGTCACTCCGGAGCCGTACGAGTTGTCATTCGTTCGAAACAAACCGACCGAAGAGCCCGGCGTGAACTGCGCCCAGGAACCCCATGTGTTCGCCCTCACTTCGGTCGGCTTCTTGTAGTAGCCGGTGAGATCCCACGCGCAATCCGGAGCACACTCGGAGTCAGTGCCGCCATCGTACTGCTTGTTGAAGAGCGATTCGTGGGTCCAGTACACCTCGATGCACGGCAAAAGCGGGATCGGCAAACAGGACGCGTGGATGCCTTGCGCCCACCGCCAAGTGTCGTTGCCGAACTTCTTCTGGCGGCCATCGGCGTTGCCTTCTTGTCCGTTGGAAGTGCAGTTCGGGCCGTCATGTGGCAGTGACGGGTCCCAGCAATCGCTTCGAACCGGCCAGAAGGTGTCCTGGCTCGTGCCAAGGGTGCGGTCGGTATGCGACTGCACCGCAAACGGCCCCGCCTGATAACGGTAGCCATTCTGCCATCGCTGCGTGTCGGCGGCGTGCATCTCGAATCGACTCGTAGCCCCCTTGACGCGATGGGACGTCCCACGAAACGCCCGCTGTCCGGGCATGTCGTAGCCGTGCAAGTCCTGGGAAGGATCACCGGGTCCCAGCAATGCTGGGTCATCGCCTGAATCCACGTACACGCAATCCGGGCAGGAAGAACCACTGGAACTGGTTGAGGAGGCACTTGAGGGCCCATGGGGGCCATTAACTGCAAGGATGGCGTCTTGCGGGTCGTCGTAGACGTTCACTTCCGCGAGCGGCACCGACCCCCATTCGACCTTCACGCCTGCCGCGACATCGGCGAATTGCAAGCCGATGCCGATGACCGCCACACGAGCGCGCGTTGTCGAGCCGGGCAATAGTGAAGCGATCGCCAACTCAAACTGATTGCTGGTTGTTGCGGCCTGGGCGATCGCCGAACTGATCGTGACATCAACGTCGCCGACGCCGTTCGCGTTGCCGGAGACGAGATCAACAAAGCTGTTCTGCTGTGGTCCGCCGTATGTGTACAACGAGTAGAAACCGCCAGCAGCGGACGAGCCGAAGTGACCGACGACACGCACTTGCGCATTGCCGGTCACGGTAACCGTCGTTGAGACTGCCGCCGACGCTGGGCTGATCGGTCCAGCGACGACGACTCCGGCGGCCAGGATCGCGACGAGGGCGAGGTGTTTCACGGTTCCCCCCTATCAGAAGTTATCGCCTGATTGTTTGTTGCGGACTGCGAGTTCTTCAGCTGGCCTCACCCCCCGTCGGCGTCGCCGTCGTTGTCGTAGACCCTGAAGTCCCGCGTGCGCGCGGAGATCACCGCGAGGCGTTCGGGAGCCGCCTGAACCTGGCGCGGGCCAAAGGATCGCCACACCGCCGCTACACTCGATGCGTCGGCGCGCAGGATCGCCCCGAGCGCCGACGCCCCCAAGACCGATGGGATTATGGAATCAAGTGAAGAGAGAGAGAGAGAGAGAGAGAGAGATGCCCGGATGCGGCAATGCGGGGAGGTGCTACCTGACCGGGCTCCGAAGCGCCGACCAGAATCGATGAAACAGTTCGTCCACCCGTGAAGCGAGCCATTCGTGCCCCCCGCTCCCCGCGCCACCGATGTCGGTGAAGCGCTCCAACTTGCGAACGCGTTCGCCGACTGCGTTGGAGGGCAATGGCATTGATGCGGCATTCCGAAGCGAACGCACGCAAGCTATACCCACGCGCGGATGGGTGTCAAGGATCCCTTTGCGTTCGGGAGCGGGGGGCTCGCTAGAAGGGCAGGCCGCCGCCGGACATCGTCGCGCGCGACTTCTCGACCGCGGCAACCAGGACGTCCACTTCCTCGATGGTGTTGTAGACCGAGAAACTCGCGCGCGTCGTCGCGGGGACGCCGAGGCGGCGCATGAGCGGCTGAGCGCAATGGTGGCCGGCGCGCACCGCGACTCCCTCGGTGTCCACGATCGTCGCCAGGTCGTGCGGGTGAACGTCGTCGAGCCAGAAGGACACCACACCACCGCGGTCGGCGGCGTTCGGAGGGCCGAAGATCCGGATCCCTTCGATCGCACCGAGGGTTTTGAGCGCGTAGGCGGTCAGTTCCTTCTCGTGCGCGCGCACCTGGTCCATGCCGATCTCGGTGAGGTAATCCACCGCGGCGCCCAAACCGATCGACGGGGCGATGTTGGGGGTGCCGGCCTCGAACTTGTAGGGCACGTCGTTGTAGACGGCGCGATCCATCCAGACTTCCAGGATCATCTCGCCGCCACCAAGGAAGGGCGGCATCGCTTCGAGCAGTTCGGCGCGCGCCCATAATCCGCCCGATCCGGTGGGCCCGAGCATCTTGTGCCCGGAAAAGGCCAGGAAGTCCGCACCCAGCGCGCGCACGTCCGTCGGCAGGTGCGGCACACCCTGCGCTCCGTCGACGAGCAGCAGCGCGCCGACCGCATGCGCGGCTTCGGCGATGCGCGCGAGTGGTGGCATGGTGCCCAAAACGTTGGACATATGAGTGATGCACGCGAGTTTGGTTCGCTCGGTGATAAGCGACCCCATCGCGTCCATATCCAAGAACCCGTCGTCGGTGACCGGCCACGAACGCAGAGTCGCGCCGGTGGCGGCGCACGCCATCTGCCACGGAATCAAGTCCGAGTGGTGCTCCATCTCGGTGACCAGAACTTCATCGCCCGGTCCAAGGTTCGCGCGCGCCCACGTGTACGCGACGAGGTTGATCGCCTCGGTGCAGGACTTGGTGAACACGATCTCGGACGAAGTCTGCGCGCCTATGAAAGCCGCCACTTTGGTGCGCGCGCCTTCGTAGGCAGCGGTCGCTTCCTCGGCAAGCTCGTAGACACCGCGATGCACGTTGGCGTTATGCAGTTCGTAGTAGCGGGAAATGGAATCGATGACGGCGCGCGGCTTCTGCGAAGTCGCGGCGCTGTCCAGGTACACCAACGGCTTGTCGCCGTGGACGCGCCGCTCCAGAATCGGGAAGTCCTTGCGGATGACCTTGGGATCAAACATGACGGTCACGGCAGCGGCCCTCGATCGTCAGGGGATGCCGCGTCCTCCTCCCGAAGCGAATCGTAGCCGGTCTTCTCCAGCTCGGCGGCGAGTTCCGGACCGCCGGAGCGCGCGACGCGCCCGTTGACGAGAACGTGAATGACGTCGGGCGTCACGTAGTTCAGGATCCGCTGATAATGCGTGATCAGCAACACTCCGACGTGATCGCCGGCTACCACGTTGATCCCCTCGGACACCGACTTCAGCGCGTCGATGTCCAGACCCGAGTCGGTTTCATCGAGGATCGCGAGGTCCGGTTCGAGCACGGCCATCTGCAAGATCTCGTTACGCTTCTTCTCGCCGCCGGAAAAGCCCTGGTTGACGTAGCGACGCACCATGTCGTCGCTCATGCCGAGCATCTCCATCTTGGTCTTCAGGAACCGGAAGAACTCCACCGCGCCCATCTCGCGCTCGGACACCGCGTTCTTGGCCGCACGCAAGAAGTTCACGACCGACACGCCGGGGATCTCCTGCGGATACTGGAAAGCGAGGAACATTCCGAGGCGCGCGCGCGCGTCCGGCGTCATCTCGAGCACGTTCTCGCCCTTGAATCGAACGGTCCCGCTGGTGACGTGATACCCCGGGCGCCCGGTGAGGACGTAGGAAAGCGTGCTCTTTCCCGAACCGTTCGGCCCCATGATCGCGTGCACTTCGCCACGGCGAATGACCAAGGACAAGCCTTTGATGATGTCGCCCTCGTGTCCGTCGACGCCGGCGCGCAAGTCCTGGATCTCGAGCAGCACTTCGCCGGGCGCGCGCTCGGTCGCGGCCGCTGCGGTCTGCGTCTTGGTCATCATGCCTCCACGAATACATCTCCGTCCGCGACTTCGATCGCGAACGTGGCTACCGGTTTGGTCGCCGGAAGCGACCGGGCCTCCCCCGTCGGAATATGGAACTGGGCCCCGTGCTTCGGGCACTCGATGCAGTCGTCGTCGATCTCGCCCAGCGACAGCGATGCTTCCTCGTGCGAGCAAGTGTCGGCGAGCGCGTAGAACGTGCCTTCGAGGTTGACGACGGCGATCGGCAGACCATCAACCTCTACCCGGGTGACCTCTCCCGGCGGCAACTCGCCGGTCGCGCACACGCGCACCCGCGTCACGGCGAATCCTCCAGCGCGAGTTCGTCTTCCACCGCGCGCTCCAAGGCGGTTCGCATCTCGGGAACACTCACGCGATCGAGCACTTCCTGGAAGAACCCCTTGACGTACAGTCGCTCTGCGTCGGCGGCACTCAGGCCGCGCGACTGCAGGTAGAAGAGCACCTCGTCATCGGGCCGACCGACCGAGACCGCGTGCGAACAACGCACGTCGTTGGTCTCGATCTCCAAGAACGGCTTCGGATCCGCGATCGCACCGTCGGAGAGCAACAGGTTCCGGTTGGTCTGCTGCGCGTCGGACTTCTGCGCGCCCTTGGTGATGTGCACCAAGCCCGAGTACACAGCGTGCGAACTGCCCTTGAGGGCGCCCTTGTAGTACAACTCGCTGGTGGTGTCGGGCGCGCGGTGAGCCTGCAGCGACCGGTTGTCGATGTGCTGCTCGTGGTCGCCGAAGTACACGCCGAGCATCTCCGAATGCGCGCCGCGACCGTCCAGCAAACTCTCGACCAACGAGCGCGACATCCGGCCGCCGAGCGTAACCGCCAGCGATCGCACCGACGCATCGCGATCGATGACCGCGCGCTGCACGTGGAAATGCCACACCGACTGCGCCAGGTCTTGCACCGCCAAGTAAGACACGTTCGCGCTCGGTGCCGCGTAGATCTCGACGGCCGAGGCGTTCACCGACGGGTCTTTGAGCGCAGCCGACGTGTACACGTCGATGTAGGTAATCGAAGAGGATTCCTCGGCGACCACGACGACGCGCGGGCACACCAACACGCCCTCGCGCGAGAGCCAGTGCAGCGTCTGGATCGGGAACGCAACCTCGACGCCGGCCGGTACGTAGACGAACACCCCGTCGCCGCGAAACGCGGAGTTCAGCGCGACGATCTTGGCTTCGTGGCCGCTGACGCCGCAGCGTCCGAGCCACGCCTTGACCAGTTCTTCGTGCTCGGTTGCGGCGCGCGCCAGCGAGGTGAAGATCACGCCGCGCGCAGCAAGCGAAGGGTCCAGAGACTGATGCACCGCGACCGCGTCTACGTGAACCGCGAGTCCGGCGCGATCGCCGACGACGCCGAGTGCATCTTGCGCTTGGGCCGGAACCGCATCGAGACCACCGACCGCAGTCGGAGCCGCAACCTCAGTTGTGAGCGAGGTGAAGTCCAGGCCGCTCAAGTCGGTGTGGCGCCACTCCTCCTCGGTGCCGTCCGGCCAAGGCAGCGAAGAGAACAGAGAAAACGCAGCAGACCGGACTTCGGCGAGCCACGCGGGATCGCCCGTACGCGCGGCCAGGCGCGCAGATGCCTCAGATGTAAACGGATCGCTCATGATGTTCGCTGCGGCCGGCGGACTAGCCAACCGAGCCTTCCATCTGCATTTGGATCAACCGGGTCAACTCGACAGCGTACTCCATGGGCAATTCCTTGGTGATCGGCTCGATGAAGCCGTTCACGATCATCCCCATGGCCTCCGTCTCGTTGATTCCGCGGCTCATCAAGTAGAAGAGCTGCTCCTCGCCGACCTTGGACACCGTCGCCTCGTGGCCGATCGACGCCGTGCGATTGGCGATCTCCATGTACGGGTAGGTGTCCGAGCGCGAATCCTCATCAAGGATCAGCGCGTCGCAGCGCACGAAGGTCTTGACGTCGTCCGCCTCGGAATCCACCTTCACCAGTCCTCGATAGCCGGTGCGACCGCCGTAGGCGGAAACCGACTTCGAAATAATCTGTCCGGAGGTGTTCGACGCGGCGTGAACGATCTTTCCGCCGGCGTCTTGGTGCTGTCCGGCGCCAGCAAACGCGACCGAGAGAACCTCTCCGCGCGCGCCGTCGCCGACCAAGTAGATCGACGGGTACTTCATGGTGATCTTCGAGCCGATGTTTCCGTCCACCCACTCCATGACCGCGTTCTCGTGCGCAACCGCGCGCTTGGTCACCAAGTTGTAGACGTTGTTCGACCAGTTCTGAATCGTCGTGTAACGGCAGCGCGCGTTCTTGTTTACGACGATCTCGACCACGGCCGAGTGAAGCGAGTCACTGGAGTAGATCGGCGCCGAGCACCCTTCGACGTAGTGAACGTAAGCGCCCTCATCGACGATGATCAGCGTCCGTTCGAACTGGCCCATGTTCTCTTTGTTGATGCGGAAGTAGGCCTGCAGCGGGATCTCGACGCTGACGCCGGGCGGAACATAGATGAACGATCCACCCGACCACACGGCGGTGTTCAACGCTGCGAACTTGTTGTCGTTCGGCGGGATGATCTTGCCGAAGTAGCGGCGCACGATGTCGGGGTGCTCGCGAAGACCGGTGTCCATGTCCGAGAAGAACACGCCCTTGTCTTCGAGGTCCTTGCGCACGGAGTGGTATACGACTTCGGAGTTGTGAACGACGAACCCCTCGGCGACGAAGTTGTGATGGCCCTCGACTTCGATGTCGTAGACCGGCTCCACCCCGACTGCGGTAACCGAGTCGATGCGCACGAACCCCAGCATGTCGCTCGTGTGCGTGCGGAAGGTCGTCCCTTTCGCACTGCGATACCCGTGACTGTATATGCGCGCGCCAAGCCGCTCCCGACGCTTCGGGGAGCGACATGGAACTCGATCGAACCGTCCGCTGAGAGAGACTCGGTACGCCGTGGTCGTTTCCTGCGGCCGCCGAACACCACGCCCCGAGAACGCGGTTACGCGCCGCGACCGGATCCCGGACAGTGCCGCGAGTTTCGCCGTGTCTTCCAGAAGGTCCTTGCTGACGCTCGTGAGCACGATGTCCTTGTTCGACGGATGCGCGCGCACGTAGCCGTCGGCGTCCACGTACCCGGCAAGAAACGCAAGACGCTGCGACGCCGGGACACCGAAGACCCAGTCGGGGATTCGCTTTGTATGGGACGTCCCACCAAGGCCGTTAAAGAGAAGGAAATCGGCCAGCACGCCGGTTCCCCGGCCGCAGAGGCGGAATCCATCCTTGGCCATCGACATCTCGATGCCGAACAACTCCCGCGTTACGCGGGTGATCTCGGCGATGAGATCGATGTCCTTGCCGTCCACGGCGATCTCGACGCTCAGGTACCCGCTCCGGTTATGGATGTAGCCGTCCCCAATGTAGAGGCCGGCCCACCAGCACAGGTCGTCGGACGACGCGGCCGGGAAGCGATCCGCTTCGGGCCGGTCCGGGCGGTGGAGTGTTGCCGGGTTCCCATAGTCGGGAACGTCGGTCGCGATCGCGACCAGATCGCCGACGCGCAGATCTTCGGCAGGGACCCAGCGCGACTCGAAACGAGCGCGAACGCGTCCCGGCTTACGGCTGTCACGCAGAACAAGGAAGGGATGATTCGCCGACGCGCCGATCGCAGCGCCGCGGGCACGAATCTCTAGGATCTCCTTCTCGCCGGAGGATCCCGCTGCGCGCACGCGCGCAACCTCGATCCTGCGCGCCTCTTCGTCCAGCGCGAAGACCTCATCTCCGGGCTGCAGTTCCTTGATGAAGCGCATGCCGTTCGTCGTCCACACGGTCGTCGATCCGCGCAAGCACTCGTACTGAGCTGTGACGCCGCCGAGGAACTCGCGCTCGGCTTCGGGGATCCCGAGCTTCACGTAGGTGTTCCTGATGTCTTCGGGGAGGTCGTCCCAGGACTTCACCTGCTCTTCGAGCGGCTTGACGTAGTAGTAGATGTCGTCGAAGTCGATCACCGACAGGTCGGCGCCCCAGGTCGGCATCGGGCGGCGAAGGAAACTCTCGTAGGCCTTGACGCGGATCTTTGTCATCCACTCGGGCTCGTTCTTGCCGCGCGAAATCTCTTCAACGACCTCTAGCGAAAGGCCCTTCTTCGGGACGTTGACCGACGTCGACTCGTCGTGCCAGCCGTATCGGTACGCCTTGCCCAGATCGAGATCTTGGGCCTTCGCCACCATGCCGCTCTCTCCTGATTCCACCCGATCGCCTCGTCAATTCCTATGCTATCAGGCGGAATTAGATTCCACCATCGCCTTAGCGGGCTTTCATGGGCCTGACCTGGGAGTTCTTAACTCCCACCTTCCGACTCGGGAGCCTACCCCACCAGCGACCCAACGTCACACGAGGCGAAGTCTAGCCGGGGATTTGACCCTCGGGAACGCGAGGGAGGCTCGCTTCTTGGATTGCCGGGCACGGGGCCGGCCGTTAGCCTGCCGCCATGGCAGCCGACCAGGACCACGTGCTCGAGACGTTCCTTTCGTTCTGGGTGGCGCGCGGAGTGATGGCAGCCGTCGAAATGGACGTCTTCGAGATTCTGGAGGGCGACGGTCTGAGCTTGGAGGCCGCCGGCGCGCGCCTCGGACTCGCCTCACGCCCGGCACGCGCCCTGCTGGACACCTGCGTGGCCGCGCGCCTGCTCACCAAGTCCGACGGCGTCTACCGAAACACCGAAGCCGCCTCGCGCTATCTGCACAGTGCGAGCGAGCACTCGGTGCGCAACTACGTCCTGGACGAACGGTGGTGCTGGGGGGCTTGGGGCCGCCTGGACGAGGCGCTTCGCGCGGATGCCCCGACGCTTCCCCAAGACGACGACGGTTATCACACCTTCCCCGCCGAGTTCTTCCTCGACTTCCTGCACGGGCACTCACTGCGCATGGGCGAGCAACTTGCGACCGCGGTGGACTTCTCGGGGCTCACGCGCGTGATGGACGTCGGCGGCGGTTCCGGCGCGGTGTCGATCGCGCTTTGCCGCGCGAACCCTTCTCTGCACGCCGTCGTCGTCGATCGAGACGAAGTGCTGCGCGCGGCCGCCGCACACATCGCGCGCGCCGGTCTTTCCCAGCGCATCACGACGCATCCTGCAAACGTCTTTTCGGATCCGCTCCCCGAGGACTGCGACGGCGCGGTGATCGCGAACATGCTGCACGACTTCTCCCCCACCAAGGCGCGCGAGATCCTGGCGCGCGTCGCCGCGGCGCTTCCATCGGGCGCGCGCCTGGTGATCATGGAGATGGCACCAAACGACGACCGAAGCGACCCACCGATCGCCGTTGCGTTCGCGCTGACGATGATCGTCAACACCGAAGGCGGCGACGCATACACAGTGCCCGAATACCGCACGTGGCTGGAAGAAGCCGGCTTCGACGTGGAGCGAGTCGTACCTCTCGGTGGGCGGATCGTCACCACCGCGATCGAAGCGCGAAAGCGCTAGAACATTCCCATCGCTAGGCGCGCTTCTTCGCTCATGCACTCCATCGTCCACGGCGGGTCGAACGTCAAGCGCGCGTCCACGAAGTTCACGCCCGGCAACACCGTAAGGACCTGCTGCATTTGCTGCTCGATCATCGGTCCGATCGGGCACCCCATCGTCGTCAGCGTGTAGGAGAGCGTGACGATGCCCTCATCCAGGGTTACGTCGTAGACCAGCCCGAGGTCGACGACGTTGATGCCAAGTTCCGGATCGATGACGACCTTGAGGGCCTCGAGGAGCTGCTCGCGCGTAGGCGCCTCGGTGGATGCGACTGGATCACTCATGCCGTCATGCTAGCGCGCGTTCTTGTGCTGCGGGGCGCCACCGAACCAGCAGGCGCGCGCGGAACCGCCACAGAACTCGCAGCACCGGGCGGCCGAGCGTGACGATGAGCAGGGCGTTGACCACGGCGCGCGCCGAGTCCCACGCAAGCGAGGTCAGCAGGTAAAAGCGCCAGTAGCGACCTGCGGCAGCCGCGGCACCGAGTCCGGGCGTCCAGGAAATATCCGTACTTCCCGCTTGGAACGGCCAGAACCACACATTGATGAGCGCCCCAAATCCCAGTCCCGCGGCCCATCCGTAGACGGCGAGCACCGCGACCGCCCACGGACGCGACACCCGGCGACCGAGCATCTTCCCGACCATGCCGGCGCCGAGTCCGACCCAGCCGAGCGCCCACATTTGAAACGGCAACCACGGCCCCACTCCGCCGGTGATCACCGCCGACGCCGCCATGCTGGAGGCGCCGAGCATGAATCCGAACCGAGGCCCGAACACGTAACCGCAAAGGATCGGCAAGATGAACATCAGACTCGCGCCTGCGAGCGCGCCGGGCAGTCGAAGCACAGCGTTCACGCCCGACAGCACGCCGAGCAGCGCGATCTGCTTCGCGTCCATGCGGCCGGCGCGCGCCTCGGTGACCGCCACCGCGATCAACAACACTCCGAACACAGAGAAGAGCACCGGCGCCTCAGACGCGTGCGACATCGTGCGGTTGGCCGCGGTCACCGGACCGAGGAAGAACGGATACATGAATGCCGCAACGCCCAAGGCGTGGGTCGCAAAGGTCAGCGCAGCCGCAGCAACACTGGTCGCGCGCGAAGGCTCTGCGCCGCGCGTCATCCGGCACTCACCGCGGCCAGTGCGTCCTCGACGGTGAGAATCCTGGCATCGGAGAAGACCTTGTTCATCTGCGACCCGAACAAAGTGGATTCGCCGAGCACGTCGCGCACCGGACCATCCAGCACGATCGATCCTGCGGAAAGGAGCACGACCCGCGTCGCAACGCGGGCGACCAACTCCACGTCGTGGGTCACCAATAGCGTCGCGCGCCCGGCCGCGCGCCACGCGGCGAGGTCGTGCGCCAATCGATCCTTGCCCGCAGCGTCCATGCCTCGCGTCGGCTCGTCCAGTAGCACGACACGCGGATCGCCGGCCGTCGCCGCGAGAAGAGCCACCCGCAATCGTTGGCCCGCGGAAAGGTCCCGCGGGTCTGCGGTTGCGAAGTCCGCCAGTCCTGCCGACGCTAGAAGCACGTCGACGTCTTCGTGCGGCGCGCGCGCGGCCAGCGTGAAGCGAATCTCGTCCCGTACGTTTTCGTGGAACAGCAGCGCGTCGGCGGCCTGCGGAACGTAAGCGACGCGCGCGGCGAGTCGCTCGACCGGCACGTTCGCAGGATCCAACCCCGCGACCGTGCGGCGCCCCGCGTGCGGACGCAGCAATCCAACAAGCGCGCGCAACAAGGTTGTCTTCCCAGATCCGTTGCGCCCGACGATCGCAACCGTCTCGCCGGCCGACACCCGAAGGTCGATCCCGCGAACCACCTCGCGCGCGCCCAGAGCGACGCGCATTCCCTCGACCTCCACCAACGACTCGCCGAACGAGGGCGCCGGGGTCTGCACCGGCGCGAGTTGATCACGAAGCGCCGACGCGAACGCGCGCCCTTCGCGAACCGTCAGAGGAAGCGGTTCCCAACCGAGCGCGCGCCCGATGCGGGACAGCGGCGTGGCAACCCCGTTGCGCCCGAGAACGTCGCGCGGCGTTCCGTCGCACGCTATCCGCCCGTCGTGCAGAACGATCATCCGGTCCGCGTACTGCACCACGCGTTCGAGTCGATGCTCGACCAGCACGATGGTCAGTCCAAGGTCGGCGTTCAGACGGTGCAGCACTCCGAGCACGTCCTCCGCGGACTGCGGATCGAGTTGGCTGGTCGGCTCATCGAGCACCAAGCACTTCGGCTGCGCGGCGAGCACGCCGGCGATCGCCACGCGCTGCCGCTCGCCGCCGCTGAGAGTTTCCAGTCGCCGGTCGCGAAGGTGTGAGATCGCCAGAGCGTCCAGGACCTCTTCCATTCGCTTGCGCATCAAGATCGGCGCAACCCCGAGGTTCTCCATCGCAAAGACGATCTCGTCCTCGACCCGATCCACGACCGCTTGCGACTCGGGGTCTTGCGCGACGAACCCGACGACGTCGGCTAAGTCGCGTGGCGCGTGCGTCCGAGTGTCGCGCCCTCCCGTGAGAACCGTTCCGGCGAACTCCCCGCCGTGGAAGTGAGGGACGAGGCCTGTGATCGCGCGCGCCAAGGTGGACTTCCCGCCGCCCGAGTCGCCGGCGATCACGACCATCTCGCCATCGCGCACGCGCAGCGACACCCCATCGAGCGCCCACGTGGAACTCCCCGGGTATCGGTAACGAACGTCCCGAAGTTCGATCATGCCGCCGCCCTTTCGGCCGGCGCTGCGTGGGATTCCGACGCTCGCCGCATACGCGCCGTACGCGCCGAGGCGAGCCCCACAGGCAAGACCAGCGCTGCAGCGAGCGCAATCAGGCGCGCGTCCAGCGCCGGCCAAGACACCGACGGATATGCGTACCAGTGGGCACCGCCGAGTTTGCTCGCCGCAACCGTAAACGCCATCAAAGCGAAGGACCCGCCGATGAGAACGCGATCCCAAACGTCGGCCGGATCAGGACGAAAGCGCGTGCGCTGCACCGAACGCGCCAGCGCGCGCAAGGCCCCGGCAAGACCCGCCCCACCGAGCACCGCCAGCGCCGCTCCCGGGAGCGTGCGTCCGAACAGCACCAGAGCACCGCCTGCGGTAACCGCGCACAGCGAGACCAGTGCGGCGCTGCGCGCTGCGGCCTCGACGCGATCGGGAATACGTTGCGCGCGCCCGTACCCTCGCGACTCCATCGACGCCGCCAGGGTGAGCGAGCGCTCCAGCGCGTTCGCGAGCACCGGCACAACCAGCGGACGGAGCGACCGGAGCCCGCGAAACCGATGCCCGCGCAAACGCTGCGCGTCACGAACCGATGCAGCCGAGCGCATCAGCACCGGAATGAACGCGAGCGCGATCCCGAGCACCAGCCCCGCTTCGAACGCGAACCGCGGCAGCAGGCGCAGCACGCGATAGGTCTCGACAACCGACATGAACACGCCGAAGCACACCAAGAACGCAGCGATCTTCAGGCCGTCGGCCAACTGCTGTCCGAGCACTTCACCTGTGACGGCGCCGCCCAGGGAAAACCCACCGAGCCATTGCGGGAGCCCCACCGAGGGAAGAGTCACCAGAGTCGTGGACCCCGCATGACCGGTGAGCCCGAACAGCGCGACGCGCGCCGCGAGGAAGACCAAGCCGATCTTGAGCATGAGTAGGTACGAACGGCCCTCGGGCCCCGGCGCTGCGAACGCGACCGCGACCACGGCCAGCGCTGCGATAGCCGTCAGCGTGACAAAAGGATTGCCGATCACGAGCACCAATGTCGCGGCCGACGCGCACCAGGCGAGCCACGCGGTCGCATGGAAGCCCGGTGCCGGTTCGGAGTTCATCCTTGTTCGCGGCGGCGCGCGCGCGCAATGCGCGCGCCCCACACCCCGAGTCCTCCGAGAACGGCGGCCAACCCGACGCCTCCCGCAGCGCCCGGCGCACTCGAACGTGCTCCGGCGGCGCTCCCCTCGGGGCCGACCGCCGAGCCCGGCGGGGTGGATTCAATGATTCCGGCCGACGGCGCACCCTGCAGCGCGGACGGCGACGGACTCACGCCAACCGGCGTCGCAAACGTCGAGAACGGAGAAGGCGATCCGGCCGCCGTAGACCGAGGCGCCGACGTGCCGCCGGTTTCGCGGACCGCAGGAGATGTGACTGGGTCAACGTGCTCCCCGCGCTCGCAGACTCCGGCCAACGTCGACGGCGCCGGGGATCCGAGTCCCTGCTGGTGTTGACCCCAACGCCAGCCCTCCAAATCTCCGTCGCGCACGCGCGTGGATCCGGGACCGCCGTTGGCGTAACGCCACGCGCCGCTGGACGAATCGATCCGGTAGTAGCCCCAGAACGTGCAGGTCTTCACGCCCGCGTCCAGGCACTGGCAGAAGCAAGGCTTCGCCGGGTAGTCGCACCCCTCGCCGCCGATCTTGCAGATGGTGACGCTTCCGCCGCCGTAGTCCTGATACACGATCGCCAGGCCGGTCCGCTCCAACAACTCGAAACCCGAGATCGAGTCCTCGGTGAACGAAACGCAGAACTCACGCGTGGACAGATCTCCGAACTCGATCACGATTCCGGCGTGGTTTGCTCGTCCCGCCGCGGCGAGCGTCCTGCAGGGCGCGGCCACGGCGGGACGAGTCGGCACGAGCAGCAGCGACCCGGCCAGAACTACGCCGAGCGCGACCGCGCGCGCCGCACGCGTCATTGCATCAGCACCAAGTCGAGTCGGCGACGCACGCGAGCGGCTTGCCGACGACGGCCGGAACCGCCTGCACCGTCGCCATGACCTTGTCCCAGTCCGAGAAGAAAGACCCGTCGGCGTTCTGGTGCGCCACAAGCCACCCAACCGGCGTTGAACCCTTCGTCCACGCGGCACTACCGATGTCTTCTCCGGCAGCAACGAGAGCCTCGATCACATAGGCCGTCGAATTCACATCCGCCGTGCACACCGGCGAGCAAAACGCCCCGACCCTCTGGTAAGCGAACCCGCCTTCGTCGTCCTGGTTGAGCGCGAGGAACTGCAGGGCGCGCGCAATCGCAACGTCGGTCACGCCGGGAATCGGCTCGGCCACCAACAAGGCCTGCACCGCGAGCGCAGTGTCATTGGTGTCGGACAAGTACGGATCGACCGGAGCGCCGCTGAACCCCCAGCCGCCATCGGGAGCCTGACCCTTGAGAATCTGCAGCGCCGTGGTCGCGTCCTGGGGAACACCGGCAGCCGCCAGCCCGAGCATCGCGAAAGCCTGACCCGGCAAGCCCGTGTCGTAGGACCCCGCAACGGCGGCATCGGTCAATGCGGCGACGAGGTTCTTTCCCCCGAAGACGCGCGGATCCTGCCCGGCGGCCTTCGCCGCGAGCAACACCTTGCCGATGGTGCCGGGCCCCGCGGTGATCGCAGCCGCGGCGTTGCTCTTGAGGAACTCGACGGCCGAGGGCGACGGCGTCTGCCCGGCGGCCTTCATCGCCAAGACGAACTCCGCGGTGCGGCCGACGTCCGAACCCAGGCTTCCGTTGGCAGCTTGCTGCTCCAGCAGCCACCCAACGCCCTTAGTCGCCGACTGCGCCGGGGTGGTGGCCATCGCAGACCCCCAACCCAAGGCGGACAGGGCCATGACGAGTGCCACGACACGCCGAAAAATGAAAATCCCCTTGCCTGTTGGCAAGGGGGCTGCAATGCGGGATACCTGCATTGCTCCTCCCCCTTTC
This sequence comes from Actinomycetota bacterium, assembly GCA_041658565.1. NCBI lineage: Bacteria > Bacillati > Actinomycetota > Actinomycetota bacterium. Next base: position 402,515 of record JBAZZY010000001.1, read on the forward strand.
GCACGAAGGTTGATCCGGAGCTACGCGGACGGTGGGTACCCTGGCTCGCCGCGCCGCCTCGTGGGCGGCCATCGGCCTACAGTTGCGGGACAGCGCCGGACTTGGACCGGCTTCCCCCTCGGTGGCTCCTAGCTTCCGTGCTTTGGAGCACCGCCGCGTGCGTTATTCGGTTTACAAGGTGCGCGGCCGAGCGTACTGGGACGAACCGCGTACCTCAAGTCGACAGGGCCGTTTCCGGGGCCACGGATGACGTCCCGTAGTGAAAACGGGCGCAATACGGCCCCGATCGCACACATCGAGGGAATGCGAGGTCGGCGCGCGCCATTCCGGATTCCCTCCCGCGCCGGCAGGCATCAACCCCGAACGCGTCGAAACCACACAAAACGAAAGCCCAGGGTGAGGGTCGATGGCTGGGAGACGGAGATGAGAACACTGCGGGTCAAAGTGCTGTTCGTTCTGGCCGCATGCACGATGACGGCCGCCGGGCTGGCGGCAAGGGCAACCGAATCGACGCTGATCGCCGGCGCGGCCAAGCAAAACATGACGCCGTTCACCGTCATCCCCGGCGTCACGACGCCCAACGCGAACTCGGACTCGGCTGCATCGAACTCCGACGGCCTCCCCGGCGAACTCTGGGATACCTTCGAGCCGGAGTCAGGGCTCGCAAGCGCCGGCCAAGTCACCCAAAGCGGCATCTGGGGCGAGGCGTTCACCGACACCAACGCGAACAGACGCTACGACGTCGGAGAGTCCTTCACCGACGACCCGGTCAACACGCGGCTTGACCCGGGCTCGGCAAACAAGTGGGACGGGATCTACATGCCCGGCTTCGGCCAAGACCGAGTTCCCCTCGGAGCCTTCGATCCGATCTGGGCGCGCGCGCTCTACGTCAAGGATCCGACCACCGGCCTCGCCTTCGCGCAAGCCTCGATCGACGTGATCGGGTGGTTCAGCGACTGGAACGACCGCATCGTCGCCACCGCAAAGCAGATGGACCCGAACCTGGACCTGCAGTACCTGATCGTCTCGCACACTCACGACCACGAGGCAGTCGACACGGTAGGAATGTGGGGTGCGGACCTCACCAGCGACGGCAAGTACCCCAAGTACATGCGCTACATCGAGTACAAGATCGCGCAAGCCGTCGTGGACGCGGCGCACGCAGCGGCTCCCGCCAAGTTCCGGTTCGGAGAGATCACCCCGGCAACGAAGTTCACGACCGTCAACGGAACTCCCGATGAGAGCCTCGCCGGACTTCAGTCGCGGAACTCGTGCCGCACTCCGTGGGTCTTCGACGACGAACTGCGCGTGATGCAAGTCGCCGACGTTTCCACAGGCAACACGATCGCGACCCTGGACAACTGGGGCACGCACGTCGAGTCGATGGAAGACAACAACGTCTACCTCTCCTCCGACTTCGCCCACACGATCCGCTCGACCATCGAGGACGAGTTCGGCGGCGTGGCGATCCATACCCAGGGTGCTCAAGCCGCGGCCGAGGTCGTCGGTGACTCGTGCATGCGTCGCTGGCACCGCGACACTTTCGACGGCGAGACATTCGCCGTCGATCCCGAGAGCGGTGAGCCGATCGTGTTCAAGACATCCGATCTCGTCGGCGCGCGCAACCGCACCTACGCGCTCGGGCGCGTCGCCGGGAGCGCCGCGGTGCGCGCGATCGAAAGCGCTCCGTGGGAGACCCCGGCGGCCGTCGACGACTTCACAGCGCAAGACCTCTTCGTTCCGATCAACAACGAAGGGCTCGTCGCGCTCACAGCCGCCGGTGTGATCGACAAGCCGGCCTACGTGGGCTCGACATCGGCAACCGCCACGGCGGCGGACCTGACCGGCGTCCGCGCCGGCGCGCCGGGCGGCGTAGACGGCAAGACAACGGTGTACGCGTGGAAGATCGGCTCGGCGTCGTTTGTGACCGCGCCGGGCGAGCTGCTCCCGGAGATCTACTGGGGCCTCGGGTCGCACAACCGCGCGACACCCGTGGCGCCCAACGACCACTTCGACTACATCTCGCCGAACCCCGACGCGCTCGCGTGCGCGGCGCGGCCTTTCTCGTACGAAAACGTCCGGGGCGCGAACACCGGGCGCGCGTTCGAGCCCGGGATCCGCGCGGCGCAGGTCGCCAAATTCGGCACCGCGCACAACTTCCTGCTCGGCTACACGCCCGACCTGCTCGGCTACATCGTCGCCGGCTACGACTTCGCCTGGTATGCGGCGCCACCGGCGCACGGCGTCGGGCTGGGATCGCTGCACGGAGCCTGGGGCCGCGACGAGGCGCCGGACCCGTGCGCCGACATCGCGCCGGACCTTGAGTTCGGCGTTCACTACAACAACCACTACCAAGAGACGAACTCAGCGGGCTCGATGCTTGCGCCGGCATACGCGTGCACTGTCTGGGAAATGCTCGGCCTCGACCCGGCAACATCGGCTGAGGGCAAGGGCGCGTGCGACGACTGGCACGCATGGAAGACGGCAAGCTTGATTCACACGCGCGTCGATGCGGACGTGTGCGACCAGTCAAGCGACACCGACTGCGTACGCCACTACTAGACCGCAAGCAACAGGAGGAAAGCCATGCGCCGCACAACCGCGATGGGATTGCTGCTCGTTCTGATCACTGCGTTCGCGCTCACACCCGCGCGCGCGACCGACCCGCCGACCGTCTACAAGGTCGGCGCGGCGAAGCGCTCGATCAACCCCGACCCCGACGGGACGTTCGCCGGAAAGCCTGTCTACCTCGGAGGCTATGGCATCGGTTCCGGAGGACTGTGGGACGCGGGCGGCCTGTCACGGCCGGCCGCGACCGGGATCCTGGGTCCGGGGATCTTCGCGCGCGCCTTCGTCGTCTCACCCGACGACAACCCCGCGCACGCGCTCGTGCTCACCTCGATCGAGACCCAAGGCTTCTTCGTCGCCTACCAGCAAGGCCCCTACGGCGTCGAAGACATGCGCAAGGCCGTGCAGGAAACCGTAGGGATTCCCGCCGAGCAGGTCATTATCGGAGCCAACCACTCACACGCGGGTCCCGACACCCTCGGCGTCTGGGGCGGAGTGCCGACCGAATACCTCCAGTACATCAAGGACCAGACGATCGGTGCGATCGCCGATGCGTGGGGCGCGCACAAGGACGCAACCCTTTGGTTCGGAACCGCCGAAGCCAATCCGGGCGGCGATGACAACCTGATCTCCAACCAGTTCGGCGACGACCCGGCCAACACCACGATGGACAGCGAGTTGCGAGTGCTCCAGGCACGCGACCCCTCCGACGGTAAGGCGTTCGCCACCATGCTCAACCTGTCCGCGCACCCAACCGTCATGGGGGGCGACAACACGCTCGTCTCGGCCGATTGGCCGGGTCCGGCCGCCGTTGATCTCGCCGCCCAATACGGCGGTGAAGCGGTCGTCGTGGAAGGCGCGATCGGACGCAGCCAACCCAACGACGGCCCCTCGTTCAACTCCACGGAGTGCGGACCCAAAGAGGACCTCGCGCGCGACTACTGCGCCGTCGAGCACTACGCCGGGCGAGTCGTGGCGCGCGCGAACGATGCACTCGAGCACGCCGAAGCGCTAACCGGTCCAGCGGTCGTGAACGGACACTCGTACCTGATCGTCGACGCCGGGCACAACGCGATCCTGCTCGGCGCGATGGTTGCCGGATCCGTGATCGGCGTGCCGATCCAGCGCTCGATCCTGCCACCGTGGAGCGCCGGCAACCTGATCGGCACCGTTACGTTCTCCGCGCGCATCGGAGACCTGCTCTTCTCCGGAGGACCGGGCGAGTTGTACCCGCAGATCCCGGCGACCGTGAGCGCGGCAACCCCCGGCATGAAGGGCCACTTCGTCTTCGGCCTCGCCGGAGACACGCTCGGCTACATCATCGCGCCGTTCCCCGACGCGTATCCCGAGCCGATGCGCCAATCGCTGTTTGACGGGGACCAATCCGATCCGACCACGTGGGGCTTCGACCCGATCGGAAACGACAACTACTTCTTCAACGTGAGCCACACGCTCGGAGAGCGAGTCGCGTGCTCCTTGCTCCGAGGAGCCGGCGAAGTTACCGGCGTCGGGTCGGCTCTGTGGAGCGCGCGCGCGCAATGCGCCGCCTTCGCAAACGACGCCGCCCTCCCCGCGGGCGCCGACACCCTGGCCCCCACGACGCCGTAAAGGTCGCCGGCGACATCCGGCGGCGCGCGCCCGTCGGGTCAGCGACTGGGGTTGGCGGGTTATGACTTCTTCGGTCCCCAGAGCGGGTAGTCGAGTCCGGCGAGCCGGTTAATGATGATTCCCTGCAGCACGAGCAGCAGAACACCGAGCATCAGCACGACAAGCTGAATGGGCTTGGCGAGCACGCCCAGACTGACGATCAACGTCGTTGCGCCGGCCGGCGGGTGAGGTACCTTCAGCCAGACCATCAGACCCGCGGTCAGCCCGAGCGACATCGCCGCAGCACCGACGCGGCCGGCGGAGACTCCGACCGCAATCGCCGGACCCGCGTGAAGCAAGCCGAACACCGCCAGCGAGAGATACCCGGCCGCGGTGCCGATGAGGTGTCCGACGAGAGTGTTGCGCGGAGACGCAGCCGGCGTGTTCGGTGTGTAGAAGAGCAAGAACGCGGTCGGCCCAAGTGACGGAAAGATGAACGGCTGACGAGTCACGAAGGCGGCACCCGCCATGATGCCGATCGACAGGGATCCATTCACGAAAGCGAACAGCCCCATCACGGCCGTCGAGTTGTGGCGGCGAACCAGCGCGGGCAAATGGAATCTCCGGCCCAAGCCGAGCACAACATCGGACATGCGGCCGCCGATTGGATAGCGGACTTCGTCGTTCATCAGTACCTCACCTGTCGCGCGGGGAAGCCAGCCAAATCACGAGAGCCCCGACGAACGACGCCGCCTGGATGCCCAGAACAACCCACACCTGCGACCGATGCCCCTCCAACGCAGCGTTCAGCGCGACGGTCAACCCCCACAACTGGCCGATGACGATCGTCGCGACGATAGCGATGCGCGCGGAGAGCATGGATGCTCGCTCGGGATCTCTGTCCGTCCCGGCGCCCGGGCCGGGTCCCGTGGACGTGCTGCGCCGGCCCCCCGGGTAGCGATTCGATGTCGTGCGGTTGTTGGTCGTCATGCCGTTCCCACCGCCCAGATCCCGTCCGACCGCTCTTCTAGCAACACCTTAGGAAGAGGACGCGGCGGCGGTCCGCCGAGCACGTTTCCCGTTCCAGCGTCGAAGGCGCCGTTGTGACACGGACACTCCAAGCGTCCCGTCTTCGACTCCCAAAGGACCGAGCACGCGAGGTGCGTGCAGATGGCCGAGTATGCGACGAGCCTTCCGTCGGCCATTCGCACGGCAATCGCCTGATCCCCTTCCTCGGGGTAGTTGAAGTACATCGCTCGCCCGCGCTCCAACTCCTGCGCGATTCGCAGCGGAGGCGCGCTTCCGGAGCCATGCCTGCCGAACACTCCCGACGCGACGGCGACCGTTCCGGCGAGGAGCCCGCCGGAGACCGTGACCAGGATGCGCAAGTAATCGCGGCGCGTGACCGGAGCATCCTCGCGAATCCTGTCGAGCAGCGCGCGAACCGACGGCGCGTCGGGACGGTTTGGTTTCGACATCACATACCTCCCGGAACCGCACTGCGACCAAACGACGGCCCGACCACCACTGCGCAGCCCGTCTGAACCACCGTTCCGGCGAAGTCGAACTGATCGGCCACTCGCACTCCCGGCCGCTCGCGCTCCAACTCCTCCAAGGTTCCGAACCAAAGCGCTCCCGTCGGACACACCGTCGCGCACATCGGGGCGAGACCCCTGGAACTGCGGTCGTAACAAAGGTTGCACTTGTATTGAAGCTTCTCTTCCATAGCGATCTTGGGAACGCCGAAGGGACATGCGTGAACGCAATTGACGCACCCGATGCAGCGCTCCTTGAGAGCCTCCTGCACGACTCCGTCGGCGGTGATCAAGATCGCATCGGCCGGACACACCTGCGCGCACGGTGCGATCGGGTCCTCACAGTGCATGCACACCGTCGGAAGCGACGCCACACTGTGACCAACGTCGATGTAGTCCAGGTGGATCATCGACTTGCCGCGATGCGAATCGCATTCGCGACAGCCCGCGACACACGCCTGGCACCCGATGCAGCGCGCGGGATCGACGAAAAGCGTGCGCTCCATCATGACTCCGCGGTCCCCCTGCCTTGCGGCATCGTCGGCGGACGCGAGTCGCTGAGTGCAGAGAACTCGTCGGCGTATTCGGCGTGTCCGGGCGGCACCGGCGGCCGCTGAACTTCATCGATCACCGAGCCGCGCTCCAGGCGACACGCGCACACCTTGAACTCGGGGATCTTGGAGATCGGATCGAGCGCCTCGACCGTCAGGGTGTTCGCCGCCACCGGGGCCGCCCAGTGATAAGGCAGGAACACCGTGTCGGGCCGAATGGTCTCGGTCACCAGCGCGGGATACGTGATCCGTCCGCGACGCGTGATTACCGTCACGGGCTCGCCGTTGGTGAACCCGAGCGACGGATGCACTTCGACCCACGGCCGCGGAGTCTGCTCGACGAGCGCCGGGATGCGTCGCGTCTGGTTCCCCGAAAGGAAGTGCGCGACCGTTCGCCCGGTCGTCAGGCGCAGCGGATACTCCTCGTCCGGCGGTTCTGCAGGTTCACGCCACTCGACCGGCAGGAAACGAGCCTTGCCGTCGGGGTGATAGAAGCGCTCCTCGAACAAACGCACGGTGCCCGGATGATCGAGTTCCGGACACGGCCAGAACACGCCGCCCGTCTCTTCGACCTTCTCGTAGGTAATCCCGTAGTAGTCGGCGACGCCGCCCTTGGACGCGACGCGCAACTCGTTGAAGATGTCCTCGGGAGTGTCGAAGGCGAACCGCTCGCCTGCTCCGAGCCTGCGTGCGATCTCGCAAATGATCCAGGAGTCGGTGCGGACTTCCCCGGGAGGCTCGACGGCCTTGGAGTGCTTGAGCACACGGCCTTCGGAGTTGGTGACGACGCCTTCGTCCTCGACCCAAGTCGTAGATGGGAGAACGACGTCGGCGCGCGCCGCCGTTTCAGAGAGGAAGAAGTCCACTTGCGCGTGGAACTCCAATGCATCGAATCCCCGCACCACCTGATTGACGTTCGGCAGCGATACCAGCGGGTTGTTGCACATGCCGATGATTCCGCGGATCTCCCCACTCTCCATCTGCGAGATCATCTCGACGTACGAGGTGCCCTTGTGCGGAAGGTCAGCCTCGTCGATCCCCCAGACGCGCGCAATGTGCGCGCGGTGTTCGGGGTTCTCGATGTCGCGCATTCCCGGCAGCATGTCGGACTTCTGGCCGTGCTCGCGGCCTCCCTGTCCGTTTCCCTGTCCTGTGATCGTTGCATAGCCGGCTCCAGGGCGACCGATCTGACCGGTGGCAAGAACGAGGTTGATGACGGAAAGGCAGTTCTCGACGCCCTGGATGTGATGCTCGATTCCTCGCGCGTGGAAAGCCATCGCGCGCTCCGCGCGGCCCCACAGCAACCCGACTTCCTCAACTTGCGAGGCTGGAATGCCGCAGATTTCGGCGACGCGCTCCGGCGAGTAGGTCGCGACAACATCGCGCACCGCTTCCCAACCCTGGGTTCGCGTGCGAATGAACTCCTCGTTCACCAGGCCTTCGCGAACCACGACGTTCAACAGTCCGTTGAAGAACGCTGCGTCGGTGCCCGGGCGCAGACGAACGATGTGATCGGCCGTTCGCGCCAACGGGGTTTCACGCGGATCGACGACGACGAGTTTGGCGCCGCGATCGCGCGCGCCCCAGAAGTACTGCGTCGCCACCGGGAAGGTCTCGCCGACGTTGGCGCCGGCGACGATCATCACCTGCGTGTCGAACATGTCGGACCAAGGGTTGGCCGCGCGGTCGATCCCGAATGCTTTCTTGTTCGCGCCCGCGGCCGACACCATGCAAAGGCGGCCGTTGTAGTCGATGTGCTTCGTCCAAAGTCCCACGCGCGCAAACTTGCCGAGCAGATACGTCTTCTCGGTTGTCAGGCTTGCGCCGCCGATGAGCCCGAAAGCGTCGCGGCCGTACGCGCCTTGGATGCGCGTGATCTCGGACACCACGCGGTCCAGCGCGTCCTCCCAACTCACTCGGCGAAGCGGCGCATCGCGACGATCGCGCATGAGTGGGTACAGCAAACGGTCGGGGTGCGACACCTGCTGGTAAGCGACGATTCCCTTGGGGCACAGCTTGCCCTTGTTGATGTCGTGGAACCGCGGTTCGACGCCAAAGACCTTGCCGGATTCGCTCACGCGCACGTACATCCCGCACTGCACTCCGCAGAAGCAGCAGTGCGTCGGCACCAGGCGTTCGCCGGCTTGCGGCGCCTGCCAGTCGCCTGCGGGCTCCGCTCCGGATTCGCGAAAGTCGCCGATTCCGGCGGCCAAAACGGGTAGAGCCTTCTTGCGTTTCACGATGAGAACCCTCGCTTCACTTCATTCAGATACGCGCCGCCGCGCGCCAGGCGCTTGCAGCGCGGACAGGTCTCGGTCCACTCGCCGAACCCGAGGCCCAACTCCCCCATGGTTGTTTGCAGATCCCCGACGAACGTGGCCACTTCCACCGGTTCCCCGCACTTGCGACACGCGAACACGCCGGCGCGCGCCAGACTCGTCTGCTTGTACAAGTCCACGCCGATGCTCGCGGGACGCTGGATGACGTGAAAGAACTTCCCGAAGGGAATGAACACCAGGGTGAGAACCACCGTCGCCATGTGGGTGATGGCGAGGAACTCGTAGCCTTGTCCCTCCAGCCAAAGACTCGAAGCGGTGAGCAGCAACCCGGTGGACGAGATCGCGATCAGAGCAACCAAGGGAAGGAAGTCGTAGCCGAACCGCTGGCCGGTCGCCGCCTCGCGGTCGTGAAGTCTGCGCCACACGAAATACCCGCACCCCGCGAGCACCAGCACCGCAGCGATGTCCAGCAAGTGGAACACAACCCACCCGTACCAGGAGAGCGGATCGAACGTGAGCGTCCCGATGCCGAAGACGTACATACGATAGGCCGACGAAGCCGATCCCGCCGCGCGGAAGTTGATCCATCCGAATGTCAGCGGGAACGTAACCGCCGTCGCAAGCATGACGCCCCAGAAGAGGAACTGGTGGGACATCCACCGCACCTTGCCGCGCTTGCCGATGAACGTCTGCAGCGACAAGTACGACACCAGCGCTTTGGGAATCATCGTCGGGAACCGGCGGAAGTTCGTCCACGAGAAGAACGCATGCCACCCGCGCACCAAATAGCGTCGCGTGGGCGGACTCTGCGTCCACTCGACGTAGCGATGCGCGACGCCGAATGCGAGGAACACAACGGCCGTCGTGTACCCGATCAGCGCCGCGTCGAAGTTCTGGAGTTTGCGACTCCCGTAGTAGATCGAAAGCCCCAGCGCCGATGCCGTTGCGGCGGCAACGGCGACGGCCGTCGGGTTGAACCGACGGTTCGCGCTTCTTTTCTTCAAACGTCCCATGACGACCTCTTGGATTTTCTTCGCCCTGATGAGATCAGCCCGGAACATGTAACCACAGATCCGACCAGACTGATCGGAACCAGCTCTCACGCTATCGACGTGGGATGCATTTGCGCGAATCCGGCCGGTGCATCGGCACTATCCGCAGGTAGCGCACTCGTTTCTACTTCGGCGAACGGCCGCGGTTAGATCACCCCACGACCCAGCGGTCCACCGCTACATAGGTCCCCGAGGACTTCGAGTTCTTCTGGCCGAGCACCACGATCTTGACGGTGTGCACCGCATCGGAAAGACCGGTAACCGAACGCAGGTAACCGTACTTCGCGGCCGAGGCGTAGTTGTCCACCGCGACCTTGGCTTTGCCGTCGATGTAGATGGTGGCCTTGCCCTGGGTAGGGCCGAGCAAGGTGGCCCAGCGAATGCCGGTGCCGCGGAACTTGAAAGATGTCGCGGTGCCGGCAAGGTTGGAGGTTGCGTAGCGCGCGCCCGACGCCTTGGAGTCCGAGACGCCTCGCCACCCGTAGGAAGGCTTCGGGTTGGTAGTCAGCGTGCCTCCGACCTTGAATGCGTCCACGGCGACCAGGGTGTCGGTGGCCTTCGAGGAACCCTTCTTGCCAAGGACAAGGATCCGGATGGTGTGTGCACCCGAGGAAAGACCCGAGTACGCCTTGGCGACTTTGTAGGTGGTCTTGGATGCGTAGAGGCTGTAGGTGGCCTTGGACTTGCCGTCGATGTAGACGGTTGCCTTGCCTTGATCCGGACCGGTCATCGTGTACCAAGTGACCGAGGTGCCGGTGAAAGCAAATGTTGCCGACGCACCGGCCAAACGCTCGGTCGAGTAATAGCCGCCGTGCGCGGAGGAGTTCTTGACCGAGCGCCACGCATAGGTCGCAGCGGAGCTGGACTCTTGTTCGCTCGTCGAGGCGCGGAAATCGACCGAGGTCGTCTCCACTGCGTTGTCGTCGGCATCGGTGGCAGGGGTCACATCCGCGGGATTGATCGTCGCGGTGTAGCGCTGTCCGGGAGTAAGGGGTGAGGTCGGGGTGAGGTAAGCCTTTGTAACCGGACCGGACAGGCAATCCACCGCGACATCCGCGGCGTCTTTGCACGCAAGCCCGGCACCAAGGTTCGTTGCGGTTGCCTTGACCCGCAGCACAGCGTTGGCCGTCGAGAGGTCCATAACAGGTTCGGAGAAAGTGACGGCGACCGGACTTCTGATGGCAGTCGGTGTCGCCAGTGCGGCCGTCGGACGCGTGAACGTCGCGGTGACTGCGCGCGCTTGGTCCAAGGTGACCTGGCAGTCGGCTGTTCCCGAGCACGCGCCGCCCCAGCCGGTGAAGGTGGAACTCGAACCGGGCAATGCGCTCAACGTTACGACAGCGCCGTGGTCGAATCGTGCCCTACAGGTCGAGCCGCAACTAATCCCCGAAGGTGTGCTCATCACTGTGCCGGAGCCGGGCCCGGCCTTGGTAACCGACAAGGCATAGGTCTTCAGTGTGAACGTCGATGTGACATCGCGCGCACGGTCAACCGCGACCTCGCAATCCCCAGTGCCCGAACACGCTCCAGACCACCCGGTGAAGGTGGAGTTCGCGGCAGGTGAGGCGCTAAGCGTCACGGGCGTGCCGTGGTCGAAGTTCGCCGTGCACGTCGCGCCACAGTCGATACCGCCAGGATCACTTGCCACCGTGCCCGACCCCGAACCGGTCTTGGTGACCGTGAATGCATGGGTCTTCAGCGTGAACGTCGCAGAGACCGAGCGCGCCTGATCCATCGTAACCGAACACTCCCCCGTGCCCGAGCAGTCCTCGGACCATCCCGTGAAGTTCGAATCTGCGTCCGGAGTTGCCGTCGAAGTGACAACAGTTCCTGAACTGAAGCTCCCGGAGCATGTCGATCCGCAGTCGATGCCGGCAGGGGAACTGCCTATCGTTCCCGACCCCGACCCCGCCTTCGAGACCGTGAGATCAAACACCGCCGGAGGCACCACGAACCCGGAATAGAGCAGGGCGTCGGGAGAATCCCATCCAAGGTTGAAGAGACGCCCGGAGGTTGCGTTGTCAATGATGACATCGCGCACCTCGCTCGCCGCAGCGCCGGGGTGCTCCTCGAGATATAGCGCAGCGACGCCGGCGACGTGAGGAGTTGCCATGGAGGTTCCATTCATGACGGCGGTCGCGGAATCGTCCGAGTTGTACGCGGACTCAACGTCTACGCCGGGTCCAAAGAGATCCACGCACGAACCGTCATTGGAGAAGTCGGCTTCGTAGTCGCTTGAATCGCTCGCGCCGACAGTGATTGTTCCAGAAGCGCTCGCTGGGGAATAGTCGCACGCATCGTCCCCGTAGTCGTTGCCGGCAGCGACGGCGTAGACGACTCCCGCTTCGACTGAGTTAGTCACTGCATCGTTGAGGGCCTGATCGTAGTCACTCCCCAGGCTCATGTTCGCCACCGCCGGACTGATGTGGTTTCCAGTGACCCAGTCGACCCCGGCAATCACCCCGGACACGTACCCGGAACCGTCGCAGTCCAGAACGCGAACGGAATAGAGCGAAACGGCCTTCGCCACCCCGTAAGTGGACCCGCCGATAGTCCCCGCGACATGCGTTCCGTGTCCGTCGCAGTCATCGCCATTCCAGCCGTCGTCGACGACGTCGTATGCGTAACTTGCCCGGCCACCAAACTCATCGTGCGTGGTTCTGATCCCGGTATCGATGACATATACGTGCACTCCGTCGCCGGAACTCACGTAGGAGAACGTCGAATCCAGGGGTAAGTCCCGCTGGTCGATCCGATCGAGACCCCAGGGTGGACCGCTCTGCACGGCATCTGCCGAAACTAGCTTGTCCTCCTCGACTAATCGGACACGCCTATCTTGTCTCAGCGCTCGAGCGTTCCCTGCGGTCATCGTGGCCGCGAACCCCTTGAGCGCGTACCTGTATACGAATCTGATCTGCGCCGAGTACTGCCGCGCAAGCTCGGACGTAACCGATTCGAGTCCGCTCGCATCACCCTCACGCAGCTCAACGACATAGGTATGCACTTGGCCTTCGGACTTCGCTGCCCGCACCTCGGAGGCCACGGCAGGCGATGCATACACAGGAACCAGCGCCAAAGCCACGCCGAACACGAGTGCGGTCCTAACACCCACGCGCTGGCCCTTTCTCACGGCTCCATCCCCAGGGATGCCCTGTCCTCACGTGAGTTCGTCGCCGGCGGCCGGATAACCTCCTGGAACCTGCCGCCCGATCCGAACGATCGGCCGGATTTGCCCTATTCCACGACTGTCGCGTCAATGTACGCGAAGGGCCGCTGGGCGGCGAACTCCCGCAGGGCGCGAGGTGGGGCGGCTACTTCGGGGATCGATCGACGAACGGAGGCCGGACGGCGCGCGCGCGCCCGCGCTTTCCGCGCACGTCCACCTCGAACTCGGTTTGCGATGCGGCCTCGATCTCCACGTAGGCGAGCGCAATGCCGATGCGCAGCGTGGGCGAAAACGTCCCGCTGGTGCACTCCCCCACGACACGGCCGCCGACGAGAACCGGATGGCCGTGCCGCGGAATCAGTCGGTCCTGCATGACCAGGCCGATGAGCGCGCGCGCCGGTGTGGCTTCGCGCAGCGCAGCCGCGCCTGGGAACTCACGGCCCTGAAGAGACACCGCCCACATCAACCCCGCCTCGGCGGCGTTGGTGTCCGGACCGATGTCGTTTCCGTGCAGCGGGTATCCCATCTCGAGCCGAAGCGTGTCGCGCGCGGCCAACCCGACGGGCATGCCGCCGACCTCTCGCACATCGTCGAGCAACTTGCGCCACACAGCCACCGCGTCGGCCGCGGTGGTGAATACCTCGTAGCCGACCTCACCGGTGTAGCCGGAACGCGCGATCACCACGTCGGCCGCCCGCGCCACTCTCATGTAGCCGAGGTCCTTCGCTTCCGGGTACAGAGCCTCGACGATCTCCCGGGATCGGGGACCCTGCACCGCGAGCGTCGTCCAGTCGAGAACCTCGACGCGCGCGTCGGCCGGCGCGGCATCCATAAGGCGCGCAGCGACCGCGTCGCGGTTGGATGCGTTCGGGACCACGAGGTACTCCTCGTCACCGATCGCGTACACGATCAGGTCGTCCAGGATCCCGCCGTCGTCGTTACAGATGAGCGTGTAGCGCGCCCGCCCCGGGCCGAGATCCACCATGCGGTTGCTGAGCTGGGAATCAAGGAAACCCGCCGCGCCGGGACCGGAGACGAGCAACTTGCCGAGGTGGGAAACGTCGAAAATGCCGGCGCGCTCGCGGACCGCGGTGTGCTCCGCGACCGTTCCCTCGTAGGAAATCGGCATGTCCCAGCCCGCGAAAGCGCCCATCTTGGCACCGAGCGCACGGTGTTCTGCATCAAGAAGAGAGAGTTTGAGCATGCGGCAACGCTACGAGGCGGACCCATGGTCGTCAAAGCACCGCGGCGGCTACGATGGCCCCGAGTCCATTTCCAAGGAGTGAACGGTGGCCGACGAATTCGATCTGGTGGTTCTCGGAGGCGGGACCGGCGGGTATTCCGCGGCAATTCGCGCGGCGACGCTGGGCTTGAAAGTCGCGCTCGTCGAGCGCGACAAGCTCGGTGGGACCTGCCTGCATCGCGGCTGCATTCCCACCAAGGCGCTGCTGCACTCGGCCGAGGTCCTGGACTCCGCGCGCGGCGCTGCGCGGTTCGGCGTGACCACAGGAGAGACCACGTACGACTGGGACGGTGTCCAGAAGCACAAGGATCGCGTCGTTACCAAGATGCACAAGGGCCTCGAAGGGCTTATCAAGCACCGCGCCATAGAGATGGTGTCGGCGACCGGCACGCTGCGCGACGCGCGCACGGTGGTCGCCGGCGAACGCGAGTTGCGCGCCGCGCGCGCGCTCGTCCTCGCGACCGGTTCGGCGCCCAAGATGCTTCCCGGACTCAGCGTCGGACCACGCGTGCTCACCAGCGACGAGGCGCTCACCGCAGGAGTCCCGCGCAGCGCGATCGTGCTGGGCGGCGGCTCGGTCGGCGTGGAGTTCGCGAGCATGTGGGCGTCCTTCGGTTCCACGGTGACCATCGTCGAGATGCTGCCGAGCCTGCTCCCCTTCGAAGAGCCCGAAGTCGGCCGGGAACTCGCGCGCGCCTTCTCCAAACGCGGAATCCGCTCCCACACCGGCGCGAAACTCGACGACCTCGCCGTGGACGACGACAAGGTGTCGGCAACCGTTAGCGTGGACGGCAAGACCGAGACCATCGAGGCCGAGGTCCTTCTGGTCGCCGTCGGGCGCCGCCCGGTCACCGAGGGCGCCGGACTCGACGCCGCAGGGGTCGCCATCGACGAGCGCGGCTTCATCCCCGTGAACGACAAGTTCGAGACCAACGTTGCCGGCGTGTACGCGGTCGGCGACGCCATCCCCACCGCAGCGCTCGCGCACGTCGCCTTCACCGAGGGCATGACCGCCGCCGAACACATCGCCGGTGCCAACTCGCGCGGCGTCGACTACCGCGCGATCGCGCGCCCGACCTACTGCACGCCCGAGGTCGGCGCGGTCGGACTCACCGAGGCTCAGGCGCGCGAGAAGGGCTACGACGTCGTCACCGTCACCATCCCGCTCGGCGCGATCGGCAAGGCCGCGATCCTTGGGGAAACCGCCGGCTTCTGCAAACTCGTCGCAGAGCGCGACGGCGCCTTGCTCGGCGCGTCCTACGTCGGTCCGCACGTGACCGATCTGGTCTCTGAAGCGATGCTCGCGGTCGGTTGGGAAGCCTCGGTCGAGGAAATCGCCGCGCTGATTCACCCTCACCCGTCGATGAGCGAGATGTTCGGAGAGGCGGCGCTCGCGCTCGCCGGAAGGGCGCTGCATACGCCGTGAAACCGCTCTGGAGCGCGTGGCTGGGCCGCATGGGCTACCAGGCGGCCTGGGACCTCCAACGTGACCTTGCCGCGCACCGCGCCTCCGCAGAGATCCCCGACTACCTGCTGACGCTCGAGCACGACCCCGTATACACGCTCGGCAAGCGCACCGCCGACACCGACGTCCTGCTCGATCAAGCCGCGCTCAAGAACAAGGGCATCGACGTCGTGCGGACGGATCGCGGCGGCCTGGCGACCTACCACGGCCCCGGCCAAGTGATCGGCTACCCGATCTTGGACCTCGGCCCCGCCGCCGACGTCGTCGCGCACGTGTGCGCCCTCGAACAAGCCTTGATCGACACCGCGGCCGACTTCGGCGCAACCGCCCTGCGCATCGATGGCTTGCGTGGCGTCTGGGTCGGCGATTCCAAACTCGCAGCCATCGGCGTTCACGTCTCGCGCGGGATCACCACCCACGGGTTCGCGCTCAACGTCGACCCCGACCTCAGCGCATTCAACGGCATCGTCCCTTGCGGCATCCTCGACAAAGGCGTGACATCCCTGCGAACCCTCACCGGAACGAGCGCCGGGGTGGAAGAAGTCGCAGATCACGCCGCAAGGCACTTGGCACGCTGCCTGGACCGTGACCTCGTGGAGCGCGCGCATGTCTGAGCATCCAGGCGTTCAAGGGCCGGCCAGAAACCTCCCTATGGCCACGGCCGTGTCCGGACGTAAACCGGCGTGGCTGAAGGTACGTCTCGCCACCGGCCCCAACTTCACCGACCTGCGTCGCATCACACGCGGCGGAGGCCTTCACACCGTGTGCGAGGCCGCCACCTGTCCGAACATCGGCGAGTGCTGGGAGGAGCGCGAGGCGACCTTCCTGATCGGCGGAGACCGCTGCACCCGTCGGTGCGCCTTCTGCGACATCACCACGGCGCCGCCCACCGAGTACGACACCGACGAACCGCGCCGCGTCGCCGAAGCCGTGGCCGAGATGGGCCTGCGCTACGCGGTGGTCACCGGCGTCGCGCGCGACGACCTCGCCGACGGCGGCGCGTGGCTGTGGGCCGAGGTGACGCGCCGGATCCGCGCGCGCCTCCCCGGTTGCGGCGTCGAACTGCTGACCCCCGACTTCAAGGGCTCTGCGAAGGCTCTCGCTACCGTGTGCGAAACCGCGCCCGACGTGCTGGCGCACAACATCGAGACCGTCCCACGCTTGATCGGACGCATCCGCCCTGCCTTCACCTACGAGCGCTCGCTTGAGTTTCTGCACGGCGCGCGCGCCGCACTCCCCCCGGCCTGCTTCACCAAGTCCAACATCATTGCCGGCATGGGCGAGACCCGCGAAGAGATCCACCAGACCATGCGCGACCTGCGCGACGCCGGTTGCGACCTGCTCACCATCGGCCAGTACCTGCAACCGAGCGACCTTCAGATCCCCGTGGCGCGCTGGGTGCCTCCCGAGGAGTTTGCGGAGTGGAAACGCGAAGGCGAAGCCATGGGCTTCGCCTGGGTCGAGGCCGGCCCCCTCGTTCGCTCGAGTTACCGCGCCGGCCGCCAGCACCGCGCAGCCCTCGCGACCGCCTCCGCGAGAGTGGCCCTCGGGACAGATGTGCCCCCGAGTACTCGCGCGTAGCGCAAATCATTTGCGCCCAGCGCGAGTACTCGAACCAAGTTCTCGCACCCCGACGGCCCGGGGCCGGCCCGGCAACGGCGAGGCGCGCCGAGACCCCCGTAACGAAGATTTAACAAACGGGAAACTGGTGCGAAATGGGCCTCTGTTAGCGTTCTTCCGGTGCGGTAAGGGGAACCGCGTTTGGAGTTCGGCGCCCGGCCCCCTACGCTACCGATTCTGTCCGTGAGCAGGAGATCCAGGGAGGCGACAGTGCCCGAAACACCCACCACACCGAAGGAAGCGCTCGAGTTCGCGAAGCAGAACGGTGCGCTGGTCGTAGACCTGCGCTTCACCGACCTCCCGGGCCTGACGCAGCACTTCTCCGTACCGATCGGCCAGTTGACCGAGGCGTCCTTCGAGGACGGTTTCGGCTTCGACGGCTCTTCGATCCGCGGGTTCCAGCAGATCCAGGAGTCGGACATGCTCCTGTTCCCGGACCCGTCAACCGCGGTGATGGACCCCTTCCGCGAGGTCCCCACGGTCAACCTGTACTGCTTCGTGCGCGACCCGATCACCGGTGAGCCCTACTCGCGCGACCCGCGCTACATCGCCCAGAAGGCCGAGGCATACCTGAAGTCCACCGGCATCGCCGACACGGCCTTCTTCGGCCCAGAGGCCGAGTTCTACGTCTTCGACGAGGCGCGCTTCGACCAGAACCAGCACTCGGGCTACTACCACCTCGACTCCGAGGAAGGCGCTTGGGGTTCCGGAAACCCGGGATCGCGCGGCTACCGCGTGCGCTACAAGGAAGGCTACTTCCCGGTCCCGCCGACGGACCAGCAGCAGGACCTGCGGACCGAGATGATGCTCACGATGCAGCAGATGGGCATCCACATCGAGGTCCAGCACCATGAGGTCGGCACCGCCGGCCAGGCCGAGATCGACATGCGGTTCGGCACGCTGCTCGCGACGGCCGACAAGATCATGAACTACAAGTACGTGGTCAAGAACGTCGCCTGGCGCCACGGCAAGACGGCGACCTTCATGCCGAAGCCTCTGTTCATGGACAACGGCTCGGGCATGCACCTTCACCAGTCGCTGTGGAAGAACGGCGAGCCGCTGTTCTACGACGAGACCGGCTACGCGCTTCTGTCGGACATGGCCCGCTACTACATCGGCGGACTGCTCAAGCACGCGCGCTCGCTGCTCGCCTTCACGAACCCGACGACCAACTCCTACCGGCGTCTGGTCCCGGGCTACGAGGCGCCGATCAACCTGGTGTACTCGCAGCGCAACCGCTCGGCGTGCGTCCGCATCCCGACCTACGCAAAGAGCCCGGCAGCGCGCCGCATCGAGTTCCGCACCCCCGACCCCTCCTGCAACCCGTACCTCGCGTTCGCGGCGTGCCTGCAGGCCGGTCTGGACGGGATCCGCAACAAAATCGAGCCGCCGGCTCCGGTGGACAAGGACCTCTACGACCTCGAGCCGGAGGAGAAGGCCGGAATCGCGCAGGTTCCGGGTTCGCTCGAGGAAGTTCTCAACGCGCTCGAGGCGGACCACGACTTCCTGCTGGAAGGCGGCGTGTTCACCGAAGACGTCATCGAGACCTGGATCGCCTACAAGCGCGAGCACGAACTCGACCAGGTCCGTCTGCGCCCGCACCCGTGGGAGTTCATGCTCTACTACAACATCTAGGTTCTACGAACTAACAGAAAAGGCCGCCCGGAAGGCGGCTTTTTCTTTTGGAGTCGATCGGATCAGCCCTGCAACACGTGCCGCGAAACCTCACGCCACGCCGTTCGCACAGGCCGCATCGGTCTGGTGTTGCGACCAAGGCGGCACGCGAAACCGGCGAGGAGAAGCATCGCAATCCCTATCCACCGCCCCGTTGGGTATTCGGTCCTGTGGTGGACACGCTCCACTATCTCTTCGACCACACGCGGGGAGACAGCCTCCGGAAGACGCGGAGCGTCGGTGGTCGCCCGCGGCGGTGCGCCGACCGAGAGAACGCGCGACACCGGGAACGTCCGCACCGGCAACCGGGGAACATTCACCAACGCACGATGCGACTCCTGCTGCCCGTTGGACGTCGCAGTCACCGACGCCCCTCCCAGCCCGATCCCTGCCCCACCGTCCATCGCGACCGTGGACGTTCCGTAGCGAAGCCACAAACCGCCACCCGTCGCTTGGCTGACACCGGCGGTCCGACTGAGATCGGGATGGACCAGCCTCACTGTGATCCCGGCGCTCGCAAGGGCACCATCTACCTGTTCCTGAAGAGCGACGACCGCGGCACCCTCGATCTCTGAGTCCGACACCCGGACACCATCGGCAGACACAATGACGGGGACCCCCGCAACCGTCGCGCCTAGGACATCCGTCCCCCCCTCCGCGCGCGCGCCTTTCTCGGTGCCGTCGGAAAAAGCACTTGCGCGGACCACGATCGCGGAAATCCGAAGAGGCCCGGCTTCGACGGCCGTCAACACGCTGGCTGCGCTACCGCTGGTGCGAACACCGGTGATCTTCTCCTCCGCAACGAGGTCGACCTGACCGATGCTCACGCCGTCAGCTTCGATTCCACCCATGACCACGTGATTCACCGACGAGGGCGTACCCGACGATCGCGACTCGAATTTGCCGTCCACGAAGCGCAAAGGCCCCACGTCGTACGGTCCACCCGAGTACGTGCCGGACGCCTCCCGAGGCAAGTTCTGAACGGGGTAATCGGTTTCGACGGTTCCCGGACCCGAATAGCCGAGAATCCCCGAATCAAACGAGGCTGCGATCCCGTGCGACTCAACCGGAGGCGTCCCGACCGTTCCGCGCGCAAGACCGAACGAAATCGGGATCGGGTATCGGCCCTCCTCCGGCGACACCCGGATCCCAAACGCCTCCGCCTCTCCCTGCGCGACGGTCGCTGCTCTCGCGGCTACGGGACCGAACGCGGCGACCGCCACGACGCACACGGCGAACACGGTCCGCGCGCGCGCCGGACCCCGGCGTTTCATCGAACGGATCACACCCGGCCTCCCGCGCGCGCCGGTCGCCCCAAATATGACTCGAGCACAGCCGCATGACCCAACACGTCCTCAGGCCTCCCATCGGCAATCACTCTGCCAAGATCCATCGCAACCAGTCGCGTGCAAATGGCCCGCACAAGCGCGAGATCGTGCTCGACGATCAAAACGGTGGCTCCGAGCACATCGCGGATTCGCAAAAGCAGCGGCCCGAGAGCTTCGGTCTCGCGCTGAGCGATCCCCGAAGCCGGCTCATCCAGAAGCAACAGGCGCGGTTTCTGGACGACGACACAAGCGAGTTCCAGCATTCGCAGCGTGCCGTAGGACAGAGTCCCGGCGCGGCGGTCGAGCCACGAGGAAAGATCTATGACGCCGAGAGCCGCATCGACCTCCTCCTGCGCGCGCGCCTCCGCCGCGCGCGCGCGCCGGCTTCCGAACCCGGCGCCCAGCACGGTGGCATTGTGGTGCGCGTGCGTCGATGCGAGAAGGTTCTCCCGAACGGTGAGAGCGGACGACAAGCGCGCCGCCTGAAACGTGCGTGCGATTCCTCGCGATGCGCGCTCGTGCGGGAGCAGGCTCAACATGTCTTCACCGTCGAGCGCGACCTTTCCCTCGTTCGGAACGAGGAATCCGCTGATCGCATTGAGCAATGTCGACTTCCCCGCGCCGTTTGGACCGATCAGCCCAACGACCTCTCCCTCGGCGACGGACAAATCCACGCTGTCGAGCGCGACCAGGCCTCGGAAACGCAGGCACAGCCCTCGAATCTCGAGCAAACTCATGCCGCATCCCCCGCACGCAGGAGCCGCCGGACCGGGGCGCGCGCGCGCGCCATGAGCCCTGCGATGCCCAGCGGCTCGATGATGCACACGACCACGAGCGCCAGTCCGAATGTCGTCAAGTAGAGGAACGCCAAGATGTCGAGTCCCCGCAACGCCTCATTGACTCCAATCACCAGCAGCGCACCGATCACCGGCCCCTTGACCGACCGCACGCCGCCGAGAATCGCAATGAAGAAGATCGAAAGCGAGAACTGCACGGCACCGAGTGTTGTGAACGCCTTGGCGGTGAAGTTCTGAAGCAGGTACGCGTACAGCGCGCCGCTCACTCCCGCGAAGAACCCGGCAAGGCAGAAAGCGAGCAGCTTGTACTTCACGATGTTCATGCCCAGTCCTTGGGCGGCGGCCTCGTTGTCGCGAACCATCGCGAACGCGCGTCCCACCTTGGAGCGCATGAGGTTGCGGACAAACAGGAACAGCATGGATGCAACGGCAAGAGCGAGAACGTAGAACATTCCGTTGCTCATCTCCACACCACCCAACGTCGGGCGTGCCAGATGGACGGTCTTGCCGCCGTTCGCGAACCAGTTGGACTGGAACAGCGTGCTCTCCACGAGCGTCGCAAACCCCAACGTTGCGATCCCAAGATGTAACCCTCGAAGGCGCAGGGCGGGAAACCCGACAAGCACCGAAATCGGGACCGTAATCAATCCGGCGATCGGGATCGCAAGGAGCAGCGGGGTTTCGAGCCTCGTTCCCACAAATGCCGCCGCGAAAGCACCCACTCCGACGAACGCCGCGGTCATGAGCGAGATCTGGCCGACGAGTCCCGTGAGGACAACTAAGGAGAGACCCGCGAGCGCATAGACGGCGACCTGCGCTCCGACGTAGCTCCAATAGGAACCGCCGAGCACCGGCAAGGCGAGCGCACACCCGAGCACCACCAACCAGATCGGACTCCGACGCGCGCCGCGCTCGGACGCGATCGCGGCTGCCGTAGACGGTTCCTCAGATTCGATCGCCGCAGCCTCGTGCTCGCTGACAAAAACCCGGTCGATCCGCGCGACGAGCAACACGAGAATGAGCGCAGCGGCAAGCGGGGTCTTCAGCCCGTTGAACGGCGCCGGAGCGGCCGTCAGCGCGCCCTCGATCGCCCCGAGCGCCAGGCCGCCCACCACGGCAGCCCGCACGTTCGCCAGGCCTCCGATGAGCGCGGCGGTAAACGCCTTCACCAAGAACCCCTCCATCGCAACCGGAGCGAGGAAAGACATCGGGGTTTCCAAAACGGCGGCCAGCGCAGCCAATCCTCCACCGATCGCCCACGCCGCACCGATAACTCGGGTTTCGGCGACACCTACAAGCCTGGCGGCCAGACGGTTCTGAGCGACGGCCCGCAGCGCGATCCCAAGGTTGGTGCGTCGGAACAGCCCCGAGAGGGCTATCGCACACAGGACGGCCGATCCGATCATGCCGACCTGCTGCCACGCGAGGTTCACATTCCCGATGTGCAAGACGCCGGCCGGAAACACCTGTGGCGGCCGAGCTTTCCCCTCAAACCCCCAGACAAGCCCCATTGCCCCTTGAAGCAGTCCGCTGATCCCAAGCGAAACGATGACCTTCGACAGCGGCGAAGCTCCGCGAAGACGCGCGAACACAACCGCCGAAAGCACCCACCCCAGACCCGCCCCAAACGCGATCGCAAGCAACGCGGCTACCCAAGCCGGCAGCGGAAGACGTCTCGCGGCCTCAAAGAAGATGTAGGCGGAGACAGTCCCCATAGCGGCGTGCGCGAAGTTGAGCACGCCCGTTGTCCTGTAGACGACGACAAGCCCCGCAGCCAGGAGCGCGTACACAGCTCCTGCCGCAAGACCGAGAATCGCGAACTGGACGAAGACCAAAGACCTCTCCCGCTAGTCCATCAATAGCCAGTCCGTCACGCGCACCCATTTCCCCCCGCGCACTTGAAGCATCTGCGCGCCGGAGATCCCCCAGTGATCCCCGGCATTCACGGTGATGGGTGGCGTCAGACCGGTCTCGTACCCTCGTAGCCCCTCAAGATGCTCCAGCAACCCGGCGCGCGTGGGCGTCGACCCCATGCGACGCATCAAGTCCTCGAAGACGACCATTCCCGTGCCCGCGCCGACGGTCAACGCCTCGATCTTCCCGCTTGGGTAGTAGGCGGCCATCACTCGCTTGAACCGAGCCATCTGCGCGGTCTTCGTATCGGGAAAGGCCCATCCGGATGTGTCGGAGTACGCGCCCTCGCACGCCCCTCCGCAGCTGTCGATCGCAAGCTGGGCCCAGTCGGCGTTGGCGACCCAGACGGGAGACCACCCCTGGCGCTTCGCCGCCTGAGCTGCGAAAGGCAAGAGCACGTTGCTCGCGAGGAACACCGCAGTTGCACCACTCATTCGCATGCGGGACACAGCCGCGTCCATGTGCGTGACCGCGTCCTCGTTCTCCTCGATCAACTCCTCGTCGACGACGTCGATCCCGCGACGCGCAAGCGACGCGCGCACTCCGTCCTTCTTCCGCTTGGCTTGCGGGTTGTTCATGTATCCGATGGCAACCTTCTTCGCGATCCCGCGCTCCCCGATGATCTTCGCCAGCCACTGGGCGTACAGCCGCTCCCCCTTCCCAAGATGCGTGGCAAAGAAGTAGTTCATGGGTCCGAGCGGCTCGAGCTGGCTTTGCGACATCCCTTGAATCAGAGGAACGCCGTGCTTCTCCAGATAGGGGATGACGGGCTCGAACGCGTAGGACAGACTGAATGTGTTGACAAGCGCAAAAACGTGATCCCGCTCTACCAAACGCGTCGCGGCCGCAAGGGCCTGGTCGGCACAGGTCTCGCACGCGGAATACGAAACGAGTTCGAGCCTGCGGCCGTTGATTCCGCCGCGCGCGTTGATGTCTTCGATGTACGCCTGCGTCGTCTTCACGATCGGCAAGCCGATGTCGCGCAGAGCACCCTCGACGATGTTGATCGTGCCGATCTTGATCGATCCCGCCGCGATGCCGCCGTCTCCATCGGACGACACCTGCCGGTCCCGAGACGGTCCAAGCGCATTCAATGCGGAACCTGTGGATCCGCCCGCAGCTCCGTCGCCGGCGGCGGGAACCCGCTCTCCCGGCGCAAGAGTCTTTCTTATGGTTACGCGCTCTACGACGGCAACGCGCCGAGGCTTCACGAGTGCGCACCCGGGAAGTCCTAACAGCAACGCCACCGTCGTCGCCAAAGCGACGACCTGGGACCTTCTCACGCGATCCTCACCCTTTTCCGCTCTCACGTGAGCGCACGACCGCCCTACGGTCGGTCGTGCGCACTTACTTCGTCAACGCGAACCTCTCTCCCTTCCCGCGCGGAGACATGTGCGGCAATCGCAAAGCGAAGAACCTCACGTCCGTCCTCTCCCGAAAGCACCGGCGCCATCTCTCCCCCGCTCAACAGGCAGTCCACGAAATGGCCGGCCGAGGCCTCGAAGCTCGTCTCCCACCCCCACGGAACGTTTTCGTAGGAAACCGTCTTTCCGTCCCGATAAAGGATGACAGGAGGTGTGTTTTGCAGCCTGCCGGTGCACTGATTGATCCAGATAACTCCGCGCGTTCCGGTGATCTCGACTCGCTCGTCGGCCGGATAGTGCCGGGACCAAATTTCCATCTCCGGGGAGAACATCCCGTCGAGGACACCGAAGCGGTCCGCGCCGGCGTACTTCCATGTCACCATCGCCGGAAGGTCCAGAACGAGCGGCGCCGGCCGGCCGTCGGGGCCGATCAGCATCGTCATCGCCTCCACGAGGTCCTCGGGCGTCGCCGACACCGCGATGTCGGAACGCTCCATCAGCGACGCGATGACCGGAGCCATGTCGGTTTGGCCGATCCATGCGAAGACCTTCTCCGGATCCCCCATGAAGAAGCGCGCGATCGAGAACTTGTGGTATCCGTCGTCCCATATCGCCGGGCCGCCGCCGCACAAGTCCTTGCGGAAACGCCACGCCCAACTCGCCAGGGGCATTTCCCATCCGGAGAACGGTCCGCCGGGGTTCAGCTTCAAGCGGATACCGATCGGATCGCCGATCTCTCCCGCGTCGATCAGTTCCTTCGCCAAGCGATACGGCGGGTAAAAGACGAAGTTCTCGAAGACCTTGAAGACCACCGACGCATTCTTGGTCGCATCGATCATGCGATCCGCTTCGTCGATGTCGAGCGCCATGGGCTTCTGCACCGACACGTGCTTTCCGGCTTTGGCCGCCGCTTCCACCATCGGGCGGTGCATGGCGTGCGGAGTGATGATCTCAACCGCATCGATCTCGGGATCCGCGAGCATGCGGTCGAAGTCGTCGTAAACGCGCGGAACTCCGAACTCCGCCGCCCAGCGCTCCGCGCGCCCCATGTTCGCGTCGCAACACGCCACCAACTCCGCCTTGGGATGCTTGAGGTACCCCGGCGCGTGCAACGTCGAGATGCGCCCGCAGCCCACGATTCCCATCCGGACGATATCCATCTACTCCTCCTTCGATTCCCGCAACCGCGCGCGCGCATCGGCGCGACCTTCCGCTACCGCACAAACAGACACAAGCGCCATCGTCCCGGCACCAACGGCAAGTCCCGCGCCTTGGCCGCCCGCCTGCGCAACAGCGCCCATTACCCAGGGAATCACCACGTTGCCCGCACCCCCGACCGCAAGGAGCGCGCCGAGCGCACTCCCGCTCGTCGTCGGGAACGATCTCGCGGCGACCGCAAGCGTCAGCGGGAACACCCCGGCGAATCCAAGGCCCGCGACGGCAACGGCGCCCGCCTTTGCCGAGCCCGGAATCAGGATCGTCCCCACGACACCGAGCGACCCAATCGCCGCCCCGGTCGCAAGCAGCGCGCGCTCGCTGAATCGCAACGCCAATGCACCGACAAGCAGTCGTCCGGCGGCCAACATCAGCCAGAACAGCGACACGACGACCGCGGCAAGCGCGGATGCAATCCCTGCGGAGCGCAAGTACGGGAACAGCCAGGATCCGAACCCAAGCTCAGAACCGACATACAGCGGCGCAAGGATCAACAGAAGCACGAACGACTTGTTCGCAACAGGCCACCGAATGCCGGCCTCGTCTTTGACGACGCGACGGCCCGGCATCCGCACGCCCAGCGCGGGAATGCCCAGAAGCGCAGAGGTGGCTGCGACGACTAGAAGCGGACGCCTCCACGCGCTGCCGCCTCCGATCCACGCGACGAGCACGGGAGCGGACAGCGCGCCGACGGCGAAGAAAAGGTTCAGCCAGTTGAGAGCCGCACCGCGACGATCCGGGAACATCTCCGCGACACAGATGTTCGCTCCGATCACGAGCCAACCCCCGGCCGCTCCGACGATCGCAACGGCTGCCACCCACCCCCAATACGAGTGCCACAGCCCCCCCGCGAGCGCCGCCGCCATCACCCAGAGTCCGGCGCGCACCACAACCGAAACTCCGCGCCGATCCGCGACGCGGCCCGCCACCAGGACGCTGAGCACAAAGCCGGCACCGAAAGCCATCAGCGTAAGCCCGCCCGATCGCGTTCCGACGTGGAACTCGCCGCGAATCGCAGGGAGCGTGGGCCCCAACGCCCCGACCACAACACCGTATATCCCGATTGCCCCCACGGCGACGATCAGAGCCGCGCGGGACCGCGCGGGTGCGACACGCGCCGGACGATCCGCGAGGGAACCGGCGCTCCGAGACGCACCGACCACATCACACGTCGGACGCGACACGCCTCGGACCCCCGCTCGTCCACCCCATCCGACCCGACGCGGTGGCCGCGGCTTCACGCACGCTGCGTCCGGCAGCCGCAACCATCCGGCGCGCAAGCCTTTGGGCGGGCGCCGAGATCCCCAACGAAGCCACCACGTATCCTCCCGAGTCGAACACGGGAGCCGCGATGCATCGGACGCCGGAGGTGAATTCCTCGTCGTCAACCGCGAACCCACGACGGCGAACGGCATCAAGGTCCCGCTCCAGCACGACCCCATCGATGATCGTGCGCGGCGTGAATCGCAAGAGCGGGTTCGCCAACAGGCGCGCGCTCTCCTCAACGGGCAGAAACGCCAAGATCGCCTTCCCAATGGCAGTGCAATGGATCGGATCTCGAGTTCCGATCCCAGGTTCAACGCGAAACGGCTGGGCGGTCTCGACCAAGTCGATCGTTACGACCGAATCCGCAAGAAGCACCGCAAGGTGAACCGACTCGCCCGTCGCGCCGGCGAGATCCCGCATAGCGGCGTGCGACTGCGCCCGAACATCGAGCCTCCCAAGCAGCCGCGCGGACAGCAGCACAAGATCCGCCCCGGCCGCGTAACGCCTGGATTCGGGATCCCTATCCACGTAACCCAGTTCTCCGAGCGTGGCGAGCAAGCGCGACACCTGACTCTTGTCTTGACCCAGCCTGCGGGCGACCTCCGTGACGCCCGCACCGCCGGGATGCGCTGCCAGATCCTCAAGGATCGCCAGTCCGCTCCTCAGCGTCGACGCGACCCGCGAAGCCGACGAGCGCTCCGTCGCCATCTTCGCCACATCCCGCTCTCGCACTCCGGCCATGCGGCCGCCTCCCTGGTCGTGGTCGGGGGCCATTACAACAACTGCGTTGCCGCATTGTCAAGGGCCCGGACGGCCGCACGACACGTGAGAGCCGCCCAAAAGGGCGGCTCTCACGTGTCGTCGGAGGAGTAGATCAGACCGCCGAAGCGGCTGCCGAATCGAGATATCGTCAAATGTTGTGGAACGCGTGGCGTGAATCACGCGGCGTCCTTCCCCGTGTTGCGTTCGATCAGTTTTCCATTCACGAACTTCGCACCGGCGCGCACGAGCGCAACCAAGTGAGG